>JAKDNC010000337.1 GCA_030452025.1 Nocardioides sp.
GGCATTCTCGTTCTACGCCACGCTCACCTCACCAAACTCATCGGTGGATCCGGGTGAAGGCATGAGCCGAAAGATCGCGACCGCTGACCGCGTCGAGAGGCCTGCGCTCCTCGACTTCCTGCGCACCCGCAAGAACGCTGTCATCCTGGCCTCCCGCACGGGGGGCGAGCCGCAGCTGAGTCCAGTGACGTACGGCGTCGACGAGGCAGGTCGCATCGTTGTCGCGACCTACCCGGACCGTGCCAAGGCGGTGAACCTGCGCCGAAACCCGGCTGCCTCCGTCATCTCGCTCGGTGCGGATTTCAACGATCCGTGGGTGCAGGTCGACGGCACCGCCGAGGTGATCGAACTCCCTGACTCCGTCGAGCCGCTGGTCGACTACTTCCGCGCGGTCGCCGGGGAGCACTCCGACTGGGACGAGTACCGCCAGGCGATGCGCGACCAGGGCAAGTCGCTGATCCGGATCACCATCGAGCGCTGGGGACCGATCGCGACCGGAGGGTTCCCACCGCACCTGGCCGAACCGGCCAGCTGAACGACCAATTGGACCTGGTTCGGCCGATGCTCGGCGATTCCGAAGGTATTTGGTCGTCCGGGTGGCCGCCGCCGGGTCAGCCTTCCTCGGTGAAGACCTGCTGTGCGATCCGGAACGCCGTGTTGGCGTCGGGCACGCCGCAGTAGATCGCGGTCTGCATCAGCAGCTCCTTGATCTCCTCGAGCGTGACGCCGTTGTTGACCGCCGCCCGCAGGTGCATCGCCAACTCCTCGTGGTGGCCCCGCGCGACCAGGGCCGTGAGGGTGATCATCGATCGGCTGCGACGGTCCAGGCCGGGTCGCGTCCAGATCCCACCCCAGGCGTATTCGGTGATGAACTCCTGGAAGTCCCGGGTCAGGTCGGTCGCGTTCGCCGTGGCCCGGTCCACGTGGGCAGCGCCGAGGACCTCGCGGCGTACCTCCATCCCGGCCGCGCGTACGTCGGCAACGGTGCGCCCGTCGCGGGCCCGGCGGTCTGCGGGCTCCACATCGCTCGCCGGTGACTCGCCGAGGAAATGCTCACGCAGCAGTCCGGCCACACGGGCCGGAGCCTCGGCCGGCGCGAGGTGACCGACACCTTCCAGCTCCACGAACCGGCTGCCGGTGACGCCTTCGGCCAGCTCCCGGGCGGGGGGAGAGGTCTGGTCGTCGGATCCCGCCACCACCAGCAAGGGAGCGGAGATCTCTCCCAGCCGGTCGGTCACGTCGAAGTCGGCCAGCGCCCGGCAGAGGGCGATGTAGCCCGCGTCGTCGGCACCCTGCAGGTCGTGGAGCAGCGCCGGCCCCACGTCCGGCGCACGGTCGAGGAACCCCGGAGCGAACCACTTTCGCGACAACGCCGAGGTGAGCGCCCGGGTGCCTGAGGCCTGCACCTGGTCGCCCCGATCCAGCCAGCCTTCGGGGGTCCCGAACCGTGCTGCCGCACAGAGTGCGGCCGCCGCACGGACGCGTCCCGGTGCATCGAGGAGGAGCTGGCAGGCGACCCCGCCACCGATCGAGTCGCCGGCCACGAAGAACGGGCCGTCGTGCTCCCCACGGTGGTCGAGGATGTCGTCGACCACGACGAGGACGCCCTGGGCCAGCTCGGCAATGGTGAAATCCTCCTCGGGCACAGCGCGGTTGTGGCCATGCCCCGGGAGGTCCCAGGCAACCACGTCGAACCGACCCACCAGGTCCGCCGCACACTGCGACCAGAGCACGGTCGCGGACGTGCCGAGCGACGGGCCGAGCACCAGCAGCGGGAGAGACTCACGATCGGCGCCGCTCATCCGGACGGCGGTGATGCTGGGAATCATCTGCTCTCTCCTTCGGGTGTGCCTCCGCCACTGACCGGCCTGCGCGGCCATGCTCTCCTGTTCCGGGCCGAGATTGGCGGACGCCGTCGCGCAAGGCGCGGGTCAGAGCAGCATGAGCGCCTCGAAATGTACGGATTTGTCAGCCCCCCGACCCCTGCGGCTATGGTCGATCGGTGTCATTTTCGGTAGCAGTGCCCCGTGTCCTTGCTCGTCCGACCACCCTGATCGCCGCCGTCGTCGCCCTCCTCGCCGCCGGAATGATGGTCGGTCTCTCGCCTTCCCAGGCCGACCCACAACCCGGTTCCCCGGGCTCCGCCGTCGGTGGAACCCGCTCGGACGAGACCGGGAAGACGCTCTCGAAGAAGGACGGTGCGCAGAAGGATGGTGCCCAGAAGCAGAATCGGGCACCGGCCGCGAGGCGACTCCGTCGCAACTACGCCGTCGCGACGCTGAACCTGGAGAAGGGCATGGGCGTCTCCGCCATGCGCCACGACATCCGCGAGGTCATCCGCGGACCCAAGACCACGGTGATCGGCTTCCAGGAGCGCCTCAGCAGCCGTCGTGCGCTGCGCAAGGCGCTTCCGAGGCACTGGCGCCTGCTGATGCCTTCGCGTGGTGCCACAGGCATGGACGACAACCCGGTGGCGTTCAACATGCGCGTATGGAAGCTCAAGAACGCCTGGCCCAAGCTCCTCGCGAGCAAAACCTGGCGCCGCGACTCCGGCCGCATGGCGCACGACCAGTACGGCGTCGTCGGCGTCTTGAAGCACCGTCGTACGGGCCACGTCATCCGCACGATCAGCTTCCATCTCCCGCCCGGCATCCACAACCGCTCCACGGGCGGTCCGAACTGGGGCAACGGCGACCGCGTCAAGGCCACCTGGCGGATGGCGGACACCGTCCGGACGGTCAAGCGCAGGGCCCCGAAGCGACAGCAGTTCATCGCCATGTGCGACTGCAACGTCACCGACAGCAAGGATCATGGCAGCGACCTCGTCCGCGGGAAGATCACCAAGCCGCTCAAGCTCGACACCAACTACTCCGTCGGCGGATACCGCCCGGGGTGGCGCATCGACTACGTGATGGCCGAGAAGAGGTCGAGGTTCCGGATCGGCGGCTGGCGCTCCTTCCGCCACCTGAACACCGACCACCCGGGTGTCGTGGCGCGGTTCCGCCACCGCTGAACGATGCGCTGAAGGCCCCACACCTCATCGCCGGGTCGGTCGTCCTGCGGGCTGTCGGTGACTCGTGCCAAGGTGTCCGTTGTGACCCTTCGGATTCATCGTGCCGACCGCACCGACGTGCTGGCCGACGGGCTGGCTGACCTGTTGTCGAGCCCCCTCGCGGACCCGTTCGCGGAGGAGGTCGTGGTGGTGCCGGCGCGAGGCGTGGAGCGCTGGTTGACCCAGCGGCTCTCCCAGCGGCTGGGGGTCGGGCCGCGCGGAGGTGACGGAGTCTGCGCCGGGGTCCGGTTCCTGACTCCCCACTCCCTGGTGGCGATGCTGCTCGGCAAGGACCGCGACGACCCGTGGCATCCAGACCGGCTGGTCTGGCCTCTGCTCGAGGTGATCGACGACAGTCTGGATGAGGAGTGGTGCGCAACGCTGGCCGCTCACCTGGGCCACGGATCCGACCCGGCCGATCCCGCGGCGGTGCTGCGCCGAGACCGCCGCTACTCGGTGGCGCGCCGCCTTGCCGGCCTGTTCAGCTCGTACGCCGTCCAGCGGCCGACGCTGCTGACCGACTGGCGCAACGGGCTCGACACCGACGGCGCTGGCGGCAGACTCGACCACGACCTGCTCTGGCAGGCCGAGCTGTGGCGGGCCCTGGTCGTGCGCAGCGACACCCCACCACCCGACGTACGCCACGCGCAGACCCTGGCCCGGTTGCGTGACGGGTTGCGTGACAGCTTGCATGACAGCTTGCATGACAGGGGAGACGACCTGGATCTGCCACCCCGCCTCTCGTTGTTCGGGCACACCCGGTTGCCGCTGAGCGAGGTTGAGCTGCTCGGCGCCCTCGGTGAGCTGCGTGATGTCCACCTCTGGCTGCCTCAGGCCTCGCCCGCGCTGTGGGACGCGCTCGCTCCCACAGCCAGCGGCCCGGTCTCCCGCGACGAGGACGACTCGGCCGCTGTCGCGGTGCACCCGCTGCTGGCTTCCCTGGGGCGTGACGCCCGCGAGCTGCAGCGTGCGCTGGGAGCCATCGAGACCGAGGCCACGCTCGAGGCTCCGGTGACCGCTTCACCCGACACCGTGCTCGGCGGCCTCCAGGCGGACCTGCGCGCGAACCTCGCCCCGATTCCCCGTGAGGCGACCGCCGGCGACGACAGTCTCCAGGTCCACGCCTGCCACGGCGCGGCGCGCCAGGTCGACGTCTTGCGCGAGGTTCTGGGCGGGCTCCTCGACGACGACCCCACGCTGGAGCCGCGAGACATCCTGGTCATGTGCCCCGACATCGAGACGTATGCGCCGCTGATCCAGGCCGGCTTCGGGCTCGGTGAGGTGGCCGGCGGTGGCAGCCAGGGCCACCCTGCCCATCAGTTGAGGGTCCGGCTCGCCGACCGGGCGCTCTCCTCGACCAACCCGTTGCTGGCCGTGGCTGGACGCCTCGTCGAGATGGCCGGTGGCCGGGTGAGCGCCACCGAGGTGCTCGACCTGCTCTCCAGCGCGGCCGTGCGGGCCCGCTTCGACCTCGAGGAGGACGAGCTCGCCCAGATCGCGATGTGGGTCGACCAAGCAGGGAT
>JAKDNC010000338.1 GCA_030452025.1 Nocardioides sp.
CCGCCCGCACGGGCACGGTGGGGCTTACCGTCCTGCCCGGCGAACTCGTAGGCGAGCCCGCGCTTCTGGGCGTGCTTCTCCGTGACGACGACGCCGTCGGCGGCCATGCGCTCCTTGAAATCCTCGAAGTCTGAGGCCGCCGCCGCGTGCTCGTCAATCCGCTCCTTGAGGTCATCCCGCCAGACGTACCTACCCTCGTCCCGCCGGCGCTCGTCGCTCGGGATCATGTGGTCCGAGCCGGCGTGCGCCTTCATGTGCGCTTCGTTGTCGAAGCCGCGGCGGTCGAGCAGCACCTCGTCAAGCATGTTGCGCGACGTGAATACGTGCCGTTGGGACTCGTGCAGCGCGTAGCCGGCGGGCCGCACCGTGCCGTCGTACAGCCGCGAGGGGCCATGCCCGACGTTCGCTGTGGCGACGTGGGCGTGCCAGAGCCCGGCGCGGCCGTCCTGCTGCACGACGACGAGCGAGGCATGACCGCTGTAGGCGCGCTCGGCGAAGGCCCGCGCGTCGTCGAGCACCATGCGTCCTGCGTCGGGATCGTCGGGGTCTGCCTCGTCGCGGCTGTACGACAGGATCGTATGCAGCGCTTCGACCTTGAGCCGCTTGCCGTGTTCCGAGCGCGCGAGGCTGACCGCGCGCCGCCAGCCGCCCGGCGTGCACTCGACCCCGGCGTCGTAGAGGTAGCGCTGACCGCTGTCGTCGTGGGCCGGTTCATCGCGCATGTACGTGCACAGCCTGCTCGCGTTCGTCGACGTGGACTGGATGAGCGCTACCACCGCGCACCCAATCGGATGAGGAGCGTCGAGAGCTGCTTATCGAGCCTCTCGATCTGGTCGCGCAGCGCCCCGAGCTCGTGCACCGCGTCGGCCACGACGGGGCCGTGCTTCGCCAGGTTCGCGAGCGCGGCCCGTGCCTGGTCCGAGCGCGTCCGCGGATCTTCTTTGAGAGCCGCCGCCGCAAGGTTCGTGCGCCTCGAAATCTGGTTCACGTTGGCCCCGACACGACCGACCTCAGGCGTGAGCGCGCCCAGCACCTCAGCGACCTCCCGGGCCAGCTCGCTGCCCGCCCGGCGTTGCTCAGGTGTGAGGTCGGTCGTCTGAGGATCGGCCCGGCTGAACAGGTCGTGGACGATCTGCTCCGTGCGCCGCCGGCCGCTCGCGGCCCGCCGCTCGTCGAGCTTGGCCGCCTCCTCCTGCGTGAGCCGCAGCATGACGTTTTTCGAGCGCTTCTCTTCCGCGCTCTTGCACCGCTTCGCGCGCTCCTCATCGGGCATCGAATGCCCCTTCCTCGGCATCGCTCTGCCCTCCCTTCTCGCACCCTCCGGCGCGCTCGTTTCTGCACTCCGTGCGGGCCAGCGCGCTCACGCGCACGGCCCTGCTACTCCGTCGTCCATCCGCCCTCCTCCGCATGCTCCACGGCCGCCGACTCCGGTGCGGGCACCGGCTCATCGACCCCGTCGCGGCTCGGCCTTATAAACCACCCCCGGCCTGGTGGCCGGTGGCGGCTTATAAGGCCTCACGGCGAGCAGTCACGTGCGTAACGCGGGGGGCTTATAAAGTCCCCCCTCGTTACACACGCGATCAGCTCGCGCAGGAGGCGCTGCCTCCCGAGACCCTCCGCCCCGCGAGCGGGGCCCCGACGGGCGGCTGAGCCGCCCGTGCAACCTGCGGATCACAGGCGGCCTCCGCCGTCATGATCCTGACCCGCGTGGACCGTCGAATCTCCGAGGCTGTGGGCCACGGATTCGTCGTTCTCGTGGGCCACCAGCTCGGTGTCTCCGTGGCCCGCGGCGTCGCTGCTCGGCAGTGAGGCCCGTGCCGCGTCGATACGCGCCGCGGTGCCCGTGACGTCCGGGGCGAGGAGGTCGGCGACCTCCCGGCCGAACGCCTCGTACTCGCGCTTCGTCTGCGCGCGCTGCTTACGCTTCAGCTCCGCGATCTGGTTCGCGAGAGCGTCGCTGTTCTGTGCCATAACCTGCTCCTTCCGAGAGCTATTAGGTCCTGTTAGGTGATCCGACGACTACGAGACGCGCTCGGTCGCCGGAGGTACGTGATGCTCCTGCCGGGCGATGTGCGTCTGGATCGCCGCAAGCGTCGCCTGCCCCTCGGCGAACTGCTCTGCGCGGGCCTCGGCCGACTCTTCGGCTGTGCTGCTCGGCGGGGCCGAAGCTGCGTCGTCGGCGTCCGCATGAAGGGCCGACATGCGAATGACTCCTGTAGGCTGGTCGGCCAGCTTCGACCGGACCCCAAGCGGCAGCTGCTGTCCCACCTGCCCGGGCCAACCTTTGAGGCCGAACTCCTGCGTCAGGGGCTCCCACCTGTGGCACTTCGTCATGGTGCGCCACCGCCGCCTGGTATCCGGATCGACGTGCCACTCCTCATCCGCTTCGATCACGCTCGCGATGTGCTCGATGAACTGTCGGTTCGAGATCGGACGCCCGGAAGGGTGCTGCTCCTTGAACCAGCCCTTGAACAGGTCGTAGAGGAACGTGAACGGCAGCAGGTCCCACTGGAAGGACTCGCGGAACTCGAACCAGAACGCGCGCACCGGGTCGTTGAAAGCCTTGTAGTCGTCGAGCATCTTCTGGCTGGAGGCCGGCACGTCGAGGGCGTAGTAGTCGTCCATGAACGTCCGCTCCGGCGTGCCGAGGACGCGGACGAGGACGTACTGGAGCACGTCCTCGCGCTGGAGGAACTCGTCCTTGATGTAGCGCTTCTCGATGCCGGTGAAGCACTTCTCGAAGGGGATGAACACCTGCCGGCGGTAGAACGACTCCGAGCGGTCGGAGACCAGGGGCTTCTCGTTGAGGCACTGGACCATGAAGCCCCAGAACTGGAAGCTGATCGGGTCCTTGTGCTTGCGGTCGACCATGAGGTAGTCGTGCGTGGTGATCGCCTTGAGGTTGGCGGCCTTGTCGACGTAGGTGCCCACGTCGTTCTCGTCGGTGAGGATCGCCGTGGCCCCGGCCAGCTGCTGCAGGGAGAACTGCTCGCCCATCTTCGCCAGCGGCAGGGACACGCACGAGCGCAGGCCGATGAGGTTGCGCATCATCGCCACCAGCGTGCCCTTGCCGTTGTTGCCGCGGGTGGAGTAGAACCACGCCGACTTGTTCCAGGAGACGTAGGGGCGCAGGGTCGCGCCGACGATCTGCCAGAGCAGGTCGACGATCTCGGGGTCGTCGGACAGCGACTTCATCCAGGATTCGACCGACCAGGTCTGGCCCCCGCACACGGATCCGGCGACGCAGTCGGCGCGGATGCAGCCGTCGACGTGGGGCTCGTCGATGGCGACGTCGCGGGCGTCCGAGTTGTAGTTGACGGCCGCCTTGCCGGTCATCACGTACTCCGGTGAGAACGGCATGAGCAGCTTGGTGCGGTAGTCGAAGATCCCGTTGCCCAGCGGCAGCAGGTCGGGGTCGATCGTGCGCTGACGGCGCGGGGCCAGGGAGCGCACGCGGTTCTCGACTTCCTTGACGGCGCGGTCGTTGAGGTCGGGGGCGTAGGCCCGGGCCAGCGTGGCGATGTGGTCGACGTTGAGCTCGTAGAGCCCGGCGTTCTCCCCGGTCGTGCAGTAGACCGAGAGCATATCGCGCTCGGCGGTCTGGCCGGGGGCGTAGATGTTGACCACGTGGTGGATCTCGGTAATGATGCGCGCCACTGCCAAGGGCGGCAGGGTCGTGAGCCGCCTGAAAGGCCGCAGCACGTCTGAGGCCTTCATCTCTGTGCCGTCCTCGTCGAACTCCTTGATAAAGAGCTTGCGGAACTGCGCGATGTTGGCGTTCACGAAGCGGGACAGGGCGCGCCCGATGGCGACCTCGCAGCCCGAGAACGTGGTGTTCTTATACGACTTCTCGATGAGTTCACGCGAAGGCTTCGCGCCCTGAGGCGGAGGCGGCGCGACGGCGTAGCGGTGATCGATGAGCTGACCCCGCAAAGCCTCCCAAGGACCGCCGGGAGCGAAGAACGCGCGGACCAGCCTGTCAAGGAGATCGGGATACAACAGATCCGTAATCCTCGCCGCGCCCACCGCGCCGCGCACATCGACGTAGTCGTCGACCCCCTGGGAGATCTCGTCCAAACTGGCGCGTGCGGTAGACCTGTCGGCAGAGCTTGCCTTGTTCTTTGGAACCCCGGGTGCCCGCCCGGGGTTTTTCCTTGCGTTCATCGCTGCGCCACCTCCGCGGGGACGAAGGCGGGCGCCAGGCGAGAGAGCTGCTTCGCGGTCAGGTGAGGCGCAGCCGCGACGATCCGCTCGATAGCGGCGTCAACTGCGGCCTTCGACTCGGGTGCGCGGAGGGCTTCGAGATCGGCGACGCGTACGAGGTAGCTGCGACCATCCTTGCGGATGTACGGCAGCTGACCGCAGTGGATGCGATTGCGGAGAGTGGAGTACGAGCCGTACCGACGAGTAGCGGCGGCTTCGGGGAGCGTCAGCTCGGCGTCGAGCTGCGGGTGATCGTAGCGAGGCATCGGCTTGCCAGTCCTTTCGGTCTGACAGCGGCGCTAATACCGCAACGTCTCCAGTATCCCTGGAGCTGTCTAGGTATTAGCCAACCTTGCCGTCTCGCGG
>JAKDNC010000339.1 GCA_030452025.1 Nocardioides sp.
GCTGTGGGGTCTGCTGGCTTTCGCCGTGGCGGCGATCTGGGCCGTCGCGCAGGCGCTCCGCTCGCCGGGCAGCACCATCGGCCTGTTGATCCTGTGCGTGGCGGCCTTCGCCCTCGGTGTCATCTTCCGCGACAACCGGCTGACCTCGGCGGTGAAAGTCCGCGAGCGCCTGATCCTGCTCGAGTTCCCGGTGGTCGCCGAGCTGCTCGCGTTGGCGGTCGCTGCCGGCGAGAGCCCGGTCGCTGCCCTGGGACGCGTCGTACGCCGCAGCGACGGTGCGCTGTCGAAGGACCTCGATCAGGTGCTCGCCGAAATCCGGACCGGCGCTTCGGTCAGCCAAGCCTTCGACGACCTCGCTTCCCGCACCGGCTTGGCACTGGTCAGCCGGTTCGCCGAGGGCATCGCCGTCGCCACCGAACGCGGAACGCCGCTCTCCGAGGTGCTGCACGCCCAGGCGGCGGACGTGCGCGAGGCGGGCCGCCGCGAGCTCATCGAGGCCGGGGCTCGCAAGGAAGTGCTGATGATGGTCCCGGTGGTCTTCCTCGTCATGCCAGTCGTTGTTCTGTTCGCGTTCTACCCCGGGGTCCTCGGTCTCCGGATGGTCACCCAATGAGAAGGGAATCTCGGGATGGATAACTTGAGCACGCTGTTCCTGCGGCTCTACGTCGGGGCCACCACGCCGCCTCGTGACGAGCGGGGGGACATCCCCGGGTGGGTGATGATCGTGGTGATGTCCGCGGTCCTGGTCGGGGCCATCCTCACCGTGGCAAGGCCGATGCTGAGCCACATGGTGCGCAATGCGCTCAACTCGGTCGGGAACTGATCGTCGGCTCGACGAGGGCGGCTCGGCCGTCGTCGACTTCGTGCTGGTCCTGGTCATCCTTGTCCCCCTCCTGCTGGGCATCCTGCAGGTTGCGATCGTCCTGCACGTCCGCAACACTCTCACCGCGGCCGCCTCCGAGGGGGCCCGGCACGGCGCCACCGAGGACCGGGACCCGCCTGACGGGGCGGCGTACACCCGGCGGCTGATCTCCGAGGCCGTCGACGACCGCTACGCCAACAACGTCACGGCCCACCACACCAGCGTCGACGGCGCCAACACGGTCGAGGTGGTCGTCCGGGCCGAGGTCCCCGCGCTCGGCTTCTGGGGGCCTGCGGTCTCCCTCGAGGTAGAGGGCCACGCGATCGACGAGGACCAGTGAGCCACGTGAACGAGGACGAGGACGGCAGCGCCCTGATCGAGTTCGTCTGGCTGGCGATCCTGCTGATGGTGCCGCTGCTCTACATCCTGATCTCGGTCTTCGATGTCCAGCGCGGCGCCTTCGCGGTCAGCTCCGCCAGCCGCTCGGCGGGCCGAGCGATGGTGCTCGCCGACAGCGAGGCCGAAGGCCGTCGCAGCGCCCGGGCAGCGGCGGAGCTGGCCATGGCGGACCAGGGCATCGACGACGGCAAGATCAACCTCGACATCTCCTGCTCGTTCGGCCCGGGGCGCTGCCTCGAGCCCGGGTCGGTCGTCACCGTGGTGCTGCGCTCACAGGTGAAGCTGCCGCTCGCCCCGGCGATCCTCGGTGGCGGCGCACCCAGCTTCCGCGTCGAATCAGTTCACCGGGTTCCGTATGGCACCTACCGGGAGGCCCGATGACCGGGCGACGCTGCGATGAGTCGGGCCAGATCTCCGTCCTCATCATCGGGTTCTTCATCGTCCTGATCCTGACCGTCGGCGTCGTCGTCGATGCGTCTGCCGCCTTCCTCCAGCGCCAGGGTCTCGACACGCTCGCCGACGGCGCCGCGCTTCGCGGCGCCGACGAGGTCGGTGGCGAGGCGACCTACGAGACAGGAATCGACCGGGAGCGGATCCAGCTCGACACCGCCCGGGCGCGCGACGCCGTGCGCGGCTACCTCACCAGCATCGGCGCGTACGCCGCCCACCCCGGGCTCCACGTCTCCGTCGAGATCCGTGACCGGTCAGTCGTCGTGTTCCTCAAGGCCCCGCTCGACCTGCCGATCCACGTCGGGGGCGTCACCGACGCTGACGTCGGCTCCCGCGGGGCCGCAGCGGTCGTCGTCGAGGAGTAGGGGGAGCCGTTGACGAAGCATCGTCGGCATTCATGAGAGCAGCCTCATCAAAGCCTCACGGCCCACTCATCGAAGCCTACGAAGGTGGCACTTCGACTTCAACGAGGAGGAACGATGAACACCTTCGCGATCCTGGCGTCCGACGTGGTCGCCATCACCGTGCTGGCCTACGGCGTCTACTTCGTCCGGCACCGGCGCCGCGAGATGCTGGTCGCCTACATGTCTCTCAACATCGGCGTGATGGCCGTCGCCATGGTGCTGGCCAACACCTCCGTCGCGGCCGGGCTGGGGCTGGGCCTCTTCGGCGTGCTCTCGATCATCCGGCTCCGCTCCTCGGCGCTGACCCAGGAGGAGGTGGGCTACTACTTCGCATCACTGGCGCTGGGCCTGATCGCAGGACTCCAGCCCGACCCCTGGTGGGTCGCCCCGCTGATCGCCGCCCTCATCGTCGCGGTGATGTACGTCGCCGACCACCCGCGGCTCTACGCCAACAACCGTCAGCAGACCATCACGCTCGATGCCGCGATCACCGACGAAGGGATGCTGACCGACCGGCTCGAGCTGCTGCTGGGGGCCGACGTGCAGCGGGTAATCGTGGAGCGGACCGACCTGGTCCTTGACGTCACCGTCGTCGACGTCCGCTACCGCGTGCACTCCTCGCCCCGGGCCGGTGCCCAACACCCGATGCCGGCCCACGACGAAGTGGGCGTGGTCTCGACCGCGATGGGATCGCGGTGAATCACACAGCAGCCGCGGCGCTGCGCGAGAGCGCCGCGCGGCTGCGATCCACCACGCTCGCGGAGGTGCTGGCCGCGGCCGAGCTCCAGACCCGCCGAGACCGGAAATACCTCCTCCCGCCGCACCTGGTGGAGGCCCTCTTCGACGGTCTGCGCCCAGACCACCTGGTGCTGGAGATCGCGGATCTGCGGGCCTTCCGATACGAGTCGGTCTACTTCGACACTCCCGAGCTCGCCTCCTACCTGCGTTCCGCGCGCAGTCGTCGCAACAAGTTCAAGGTCCGCACCCGGACCTACCTGGACTCCGCCGAATGCATGCTGGAGGTGAAGACCGAGGGTGGTCGCAGCGAGACGGTCAAGGACCGCCTGCCGCATCCGCTCGACCACCGGGATTGCCTGGATCCCGACGGGGCCGCGTTCATCGACGAGCGTCTGGACCTGCCCGGCGGTGCTGCCCGGGTGCTCGGCCCGGTCCTGACCACGACGTACTCGCGAACCACCCTCGTCGACCTGGACCGGGGGTCGCGGGTCACCTGTGACGCCGACCTGCACCTCGCCGGAACACACGGACGGACCTCCTCGATGACCGATCACGTGCTCATCGAGACCAAGTCGTCCGGTGCGGCAGGTCCGGTGGACCGTCTCCTGTGGCGGCTCGGGCAGCGGCCGGTCACCATCAGCAAGTACGGCGTCGGGATGGCCGCGCTGGATCCCTGGCTGCCGGCGAACCGGTGGAACAGGGTCCTGCGCAGACACTTCGGCTGGACGCCGCTGCGCGCCGCATGAACGAGCGCCGCGGTGGCCCTCTCCTCGCTGAAGAGGCATTCCCGGCGATGCAACCTTCGGAACCTCAGTTGCGTCGTGGATGGAGAGACGCACACAGATTGCGTGGGAGAGCCCATGAAGAAGCTGCTCGTTGCCGGGCTGACCGTGACTGCTCTGGGACTGTCCGGCGGTCGGCCGCCGCCCAAGAATGGTCCACGCCCGACCCTGCCCACGACCACACTCCGCCGCTGGGCGGGAAGAACTACCGAGGTGCCGGCGACATCAGCCGGGTCGACCTGAAGCACACCGGGAAGCACCTTGTCGCCAACACCGTCTTTCGCAAGATGCCCTACGACGAGGTCGCCGTCTTCATCAACACCCGTAAGAAGCGTCCGGGGCCGGAGTACGTCGCCTACGCGACCAACTGGGGCGTCACACTGTGGCGGACCGGCCCGAGGCTGGTCTTCTTCAAGAAGGTCCAGTGCGCAGGCATCGTCGAGAAGAGCAGCAAGAGGACCTGGAAGGTGCGGGTCAGACGGACGTGCATCAAGCTGCCCTCCGGCAAGGTCCCGCCCAAGGTGCATGTTGCCGTTCGATCGAGCGATGAGAACGTCTACTGGACCCGTGACTGGGCGCCCAGCCGGCAGAAGTTCCCACCCTGGCTCCACGCCGGCTGACATTGCAGCTGACATTGCAGGGAAACATCAAACAGAACGGGGACGGATCATGAAACGACTGCTGATCGCAGGACTGACAGCAACCGTGCTCGGGCTCACGTTGGCTCCCGCAACTGCGTCAAGTTGCCCAACGGCAAGCGCCCCTCGCGCGTGAAGATCAAGGTGGAGTCGGCTGGATACGGCACGCCCTGCCCCTTCGACTGGACGCCGGGCAAGCGCCGCTCGTCGCCGTGTATCAAGGCCGGCCGAGTCGGGTCCCACTCCTCGCGCTCAGTCGGTGTCGGACTTCGACTTCGAGCTGCGGGGCTCGGCT
>JAKDNC010000340.1 GCA_030452025.1 Nocardioides sp.
CATCTCTTGACATCAAGATACCTGACATCGAGCAGGAAATCGACACGACTCACCTGGCGAGAAGGGCTGGCCACGTGCCGGGTGTTGAAGAAGCCCTCGGCGTTCGCAGTGGCTCAGACCTCAACGCCGGAGGCTGTATGGCCGCGACGATTCGGCTGAGCGAGACGTCGGCATTCGGGACCTCGAGCAGAAGCCCCCGGTCCTTCTGGGCCGCCGCGACCACCACCTGCAGCCGCTGTCGTTCCTTCTTCGTCTGCAGCTCGCTCACGACGATGAGCCCGTCGTCGCCGACATCCTCCGCGACGGCATCGCGCTCGTCGGGTCCGGGCCGCGCAAGAAAACCCTGACCGCACGATGAGCCGAGGCGAGGAGCGCAGGCGACACATCGGCGGGTTTTGAATCTGCGACCCCTTGAGGCCGATCAGGCAGTTCGTCGTGTTGTGCCATTTTGAGTGGACAATCGAGCTGACCCGCAAGAACGTCGCCCGGCGGCCTTGCGGCGTTTCGGTCCTACCGGCCCCGTTTGGTCGGATTATGAGAGAGTTTACGCTCAGAATGCGGCCGGTAGGTCGAGGCTCGCAACCACTCACGACCGACCCGGTCTGCGCGTCCAACACGCTGCGCCGCCGGAGATCGCGACCCCAGTGAACGATCACTTCAGTGAAACCGCAAACTCGGCCAGGTCGACAATTCGGTCCCGATGGCTGGTCATGTTTTCTGTCGCCCAGTCGATGACTTCCTGCTCTTGAGTGAACAACACGACCTGGCACTCGACGCTCAACTCGTGGAGCATCCTCATGATGGCGATCGTGCGTTCCTGATCCGACTGGACCGTGACGTCGTCGAGGATAAGCGGTGCTGTTTCGTGGCTGCCACCAATGACTTGGGAAAGCGCGATACGGAGCAGCAGGAATATCTGCTCCATGGTGCCCTGCGAGAGCAGGCGCGCTTCACGTACGGCTCCCGCGGTCTCGGTGACCTTCACGCTGAGGTCGGACGGGTCAACCATGACGTCGAGATACCGACCGTCGGTGATTCCCGGCAACAGCGGCCGAACTCTGGCTTCGAGCGCCGGGGCAATGTTTGCGTGGGCCCGGTCTCTAGCCAAGTTGAGTTGTGCCATCGCAGCCTCGATGCAGGTTCGCAGCGTCTGCACCTCGGCCAGCGCGCGTTCGGCGGTCGCTTCGTCCTCGAGGGCTTCGGCCACCGATCCCAGGCCGCGACTCAACTGCTCCTGCTGACCAACCAGAGCGCCGGCTCGGCTGACCACGAGCTCATGACGTTCAGTGACCTGAGCTCGGAAGGTTTCCACGTCTACGGGGAGCTCCTGGGGTTCGGGGCCGGCTGTCTCGATCAGGCCGGCCAAGTCCTGGTGCCAGTCCGTCAGGGCCCGCCCTTCCAGGACCTGGTCGAGACGCGTCGCGAGCTGCGCGCGCGCCGCGTGCTCGGTGCGTCCACGCTGTTGCTCGGTGAGCCATCCACGTAGCCGAGTCGCAGCAGCTTCGATTGAGGATTCCGTCTCGCCCTCGTCGAGACCTCCGACGAAGTCCAAAACAGCGGTCTCCTGGCGTTCGCGCTCCACCGCGGCGGCCATGCGGTCCTCCTCGAGCTGCCGGCGTTGGGCAAGGGCCGCTGTCAGGTCGGTACGGCGGGCGGCCTCCCGCGCTATGACTGCTCGCTGGCGACAAGTTTCGGAGTAGGCCTCCACCGCACGCTCCAGCCGCGTGATGACGTCGTCCGTGATCACTGTGGCGACCTCCTCCCCCAGGGCGAGAGCGAGCGCTCGAACCGCGTTGTCGCGCTCAGAGCGCAGGACCTGCTCTGCGTCATCATGACGTCGACGTCGTGACCGTGCCGCGTCGGCGTCGTCGACTGAGCGCGCGAGTTGACGTAGGGCGTCGGGCTCTGAATCGAGGGACTCGTCGAGTAGTCGAGCTCTAGTGGCCGCACGTTGTTCTTGATGCTGCCGGCGCGCGTTCTCCTGTGCCTTCAGCTCAATCTGCAAGTCGAGCGCTCGGGGGTTGATGGGTGGCGATACCGGAGCCGTGACGTCCTCGAGCTGGGGAAGATCGGGTTGGCGCGGTGGCGCGGGACGGCGAGGTCCATCGTCAGCAGTCGCCGTACGGTGAGTAGGTGTCCGCGACCGCCGTCCGGTGACGACGAGACCGACGATCAGGCCCGCACCTCCGGAGAGCGCCAAGGCGATGCTGACGATGGGAGGACCGACCGCGGCAACCACGACACCCACGAGGAGCAGCAGGGCGCCACCTGCTGCGATCAGGGCTGCGCGCTTCCTCGTCTCGGACGCCTGCTTGGCGGCGGCTTGCGTTGCCTCGGCCTGTCGAGCGAGGTAGTCGCCGTGTGCGCTTTCGAACTCCGAGGCCAGGCGAGCGTGATCCTCGACAGCCTGGGCATAAGCGCGGCGACGCTCCTCGTTGCGTCGGAGGGTCGCTTCGTAGGAAATCTGCGTCTCGCGATAGCTCGCTGCCGCTGCCTGTCCCGCCTGTTGCAGCGCCCGAAGCTCATCGGCCAGCCGCGCATCGACCACAGGGGCGTCCTCTTCAAGGGTGTCGGCGAGCGTGCGGAGTTCGTCGGCGGTGAGGTTCACAGCTGGAACAGGGGGATCAATCTCCGGAGCACCGTCGACAAGTGTTCGCAAAGCGGTTGCTGCGCGAGTCAGTTCGTCACGTGCGTTCAGGATGTCCGTCCGAGGCTCCAGGTCTCCTTCTGGCGCGGAGGGTAGTGCGGCGATCTCGGCTTCGAGCTCGGCGGCCGTCGCTCCCTCGGGCAGTGCTGGCACGTCGGTGCCGGATTCGTAGGTGCCCAAGGTGATCGTCGCAGCGCGAATGCGATCCTCATCAATCTCGGTTCCTGCGCTCACCGACAACGCCATCTGGCTCGACAGCGTCTCTGCCTGGCCGATGCGTTGTTGCAGGGTCCGGATGTCGGCCCACCGTTCGATCCGTTCGGCGCGCGCCACCTCTGCCTTTGCCTGCCTCAGTTGGATCGCGATGTCCTGTCGCTGGGCGATGACCTCCATGAGGCTGACCAGTCGGTCTCGACGCTCACCGTTGAGATCGCGGGCCCGCGAGAGCGCCTCGGAGCGAGCCCGCAGCGGCTTCTTGCCGAGGCTTTCGGACCCAACATGTTGACTGCGCAGCCAAACCAGCCAATCAAGTGCACCCTCGGCGGTCACGTCGGCGACCTCGGTGGTGGCGGCTCGCTCCAGGAAATCCTGGAGCGCCTTGGCGTCCTCCAACACGCGCAGCACATCGGCCTGTCCGGTGAAGATCGTCGCGCGGGCCGAGTCGCGGTTCAGACCGAGGAGTCGGGTGCCATCGAGGGTCGATTCGGTTGTCAGGTCCATGCCCAGACGATTCGCGAGCTCCGGAATCGGGACGACACGACCGGTCCTGGGATCGACGATCCGGGACTCGCCCTTGTTCAGGTCGTGCTCGAGAGTGAGGACAACCCCGTCGTCGAGTGTCAATGTCACTCCGGCGCTCCACTGGGACCCGGACCATGGCTTGTGCCTGTTCCGGAAGTCCGTCTGCGTGGTGGTGCCCCGCCCCCGGGCTTTGCGGCGACCGGCCAACCCGGCATACGTGGCTGCGAACCAGCTGGACTTACCAGCCTCGTTGGGTCCGTGCACGACGTTCAGACCCGGGGCCAGTTGCAGTGATGAGCCGCGAAGGGGACCGAAGGCAGTGGCCCGGACTTCGTTGAGGTGCATGTCAGGATCCCGTCGTGGACGCGCTCAGAGCTTTGAGGCCCAGGGCTGTGGTCTGGTGACGTTCGCGCTCATCGCCACGCGTAAGCGCCATGGCACGGATGAACTCTGCGCGGGTGCTCCGGTCGGAAGCCTCGGGCACCTCCGAGGCATAGCTCAGAGCGCTCGCGTCGACAAGGACGTCCGGCGCGAGGTCGGAACCCCCGAAGCCTGGAAGGAGGATCTGCGATGGAAGCTCACCCGACAATCGCAGGAGAACGGGTCCTTCGTGACTGCACGCACTGTTGACCACGGCCTCGAACTCCTCCTGGATCTCCAAGGTGGTCACGTCGAGGTCCACCAAGGAGCCTGGCTGGCCTGGCAATCCGAGGACTTCTGCACCGTCGCCAGCATCCTGAACGTTCACGAGTAGCGCTGAGCCACCGGGGGCGCCTGGTCCGTGAACCAGATCTGTGACGACGTGCATCTCCAAGTTCTCCGCTCCTCCGCTCCCGACAACTCGATCGCCAGCGGCGAGCCCGCCAAGGTCGCCCTCGGACAGTCCAGCACGAACGAGGATGCGCGGCCCTCCTTCCAGCCCGTCCTTCGGCGGCCGCGGTGCCCGGCTGTACGGAGACGTCCAGGCACTGCCCCACACGGAAGGCATCATTGGCGCGGGCTCGAAGCCGACGTCAGTCCAGATGTGCACATTTGCGGGCCACGCGCCGCGCTCATAAGGGCCTCCGTCACCGAGCCAGTCGAGCGGCCCCGGCGCAATGAGGACGTGCCCGGGGAACGACCCGAGCACCGCAGTGGCGTACTCCACAGAGTCCGGGATCGCCGTGGACC
>JAKDNC010000341.1 GCA_030452025.1 Nocardioides sp.
GGGGGGCCGCCGCCGGGGGCCCCCCGGGGGGGGGGGCAACCTCCGACGGGGGGGGGGGGGGTGGGGGGGGCCCCCCCCCCACGACGTTGAGCGCCAACCTCGGCGTCGGGTGAGGCTCACCTGCCGAGGCGGCGAAGCCTGCCCCACAGGGATCGGGCGGCCTCGCCCCAGTCACGGCCGGGACGTGTGGCCGGGCGTGACCCACCGGACTTGCCGGCCCCGCTGCTGCTCCCGCCCGGCGTACCCAGACGCTCCTTGAGGTCGCCGAGCAGCTGGGCGGACAGCGCCACGGTCACCTCGGCCACCTCGGCGTCGGTGACCGAGGACGGATGCCGCCGTTCGGGCAGATCGTGGGGGACCAAGAGCCCATCGAGGTCTCCGATGACATCGAAGCCCCGGTCGTGGATCAGGTGGACCGCCGCGCGGCCGCGGCGGCGGGCGTCGGCGACCTGCTCGTCACCGGGCCAGAAGCGATCGCCGCCACGGGGCACCAGACGGTCATCGGCCAGGAACGATCGGATCCACACGCCGCGGTCGAAGGCGCTCTGGAAGCCCTGCAGTCGTTCGTTGATGCGGCGCAGGGCCTCCGCCTCCACGACGCCCATCGAAGCGTTCGGGAAGGGCTCTGCGCCGTCCGCGATCGCCGGGTCGACGCCGAGCAGCTTGGCGAACCGCCGCCACAGTGCGTCCTTCGGGGCATCCCGCTCCGGCATGGTGATGATGTGCACCCGCTCGGCGGGGACGTGGGGGGCCCACCGCTCGAGCACCAACCCGATGTCGAGGGTGCGCCAGTTCCAGATGGCCTGCGGGTCCGCGGACTCCTCGCGGCCGTAGTTCTCGAGCCGCTTGGTCCCCTTGTTCTTCAGGGACTCCTGCCAGCTCGAGGTGAACAACCCCAGCGGCTCCCGCGCGGTGAGCACGACGTGCACCTCGGCTGGTGCCAGCGACTCGATCATCCGTTCGGCCTGCTCCGAGCTCGCCGCTGCGAAGAACTCGTGGCTGATCAGCGCGTCTGCGTCCCAGCGTGCCGTCTGGTCGAGGATGACCTGCCACGACCCGGGAGCGCGCGGATCACGCCGGGCCACCTTGGGGTCGTCCCGGATGACCATCGAGGCCCAGAGGTGGTCGCGTCGTTCGCGGCCCGGGACCAGGAGGCCGGCCCGCTCCAGCTCGGGCCGGTGGCTCCACACGATCGTCTGCAGGTACGTCGTACCGGTCTTCGGCAGGCCGATGTGCAGGAAGACCCGGCGGCTCATCAGCCGAGCTGGTCGGTGTAGCGCGCGAGCACCTCGTCGACGCGGGACTGGTCGCGCTGCGACAGCGGCACGAGGAGCTCCTGGACGATGTCGGTCAGCTCGGCAAGCCGGTGCTGGTAGGTGCGCAGCTCCTGCACCTCGGTCTCGAGGTCGGCGACTCGTGCCTGGAGCTGCTCGAGCTCGTCGCGGGCCCCGATCTTTCGGTAGGCCTTCTTGAGCTTGTTCTCCGGAGCGTTCTCGTTCATCTCTTCCATTCGACCACCATTCGTCGGGCTCGACGAGCCTCCTTGAACTTGCTCTCGCGCTTGCGCATTCCCATTTCGGCGGGACCGATCTGCTCCGAGGAGGCGACCCGGCCGCCGTGGGCAGCGAGTTCCTCGACCACCAGGTCGGGGTCGAGGGGAGTGAGCAGCTGGTGCGCCATCCACGGGTCCTCCGGATCGGCGTCCGTCAGGAACTCCAGATAGAGCCGGCCGCCGGAGCGTCCGGTGAGGTTGCAGAATCGCCAGAGGTGGTCCCGGCCCGCGGCGGTGAGCGTGTCCGCGAGGTGCCGAGCCAGCATGGTGTGCGGCCCGGGGGAGTGTGCGAGACGGGCACCGTGGGCCAGCACCTGGCGCATCTCCATCAGATTCAGTTCGGCGAAGTCGAGGGGAAATTCCTCCCACCGGTCCGACTCGTCGAGGAACTCGAAGGCACGGGCGGAGTAGTCCAGTCCGAGGGCCGGGAATCCGCGCCGGGCGAACCAGCGTGTGTTGTGCCCGCGACCGCAGCCGATGTCGATCAGCGACGTGAGGTCGGGCTCGTGGTCACGGATGAACTCGACGATCGGGTCGGGCCCGCGGTTGGGGGGACGGCTCCGGCGCCCTTGGTAGCGGCGGTCCCAGTCTGCACGGCCCACGCGGGTCCCGCGGAACCATCCGTTGAGCCGACGGTGTGTCGACTGGGGAGTCTCGAAGGCGAAGGCGGGGTCCGGCACCCGCCATGACTCGCCGTACGTCGCGGCCAGGAACTTGTCGGTGTTCGCCGGCGCCGGAAGGGTGCGGCCCTCAAGGGTCGTGGTGCCCAGGGGGAAGACCCAGTCCTTGCGGAACGGTGTCCGGATCTCGCCCATCAGGACGAGCTGTTCCCCATCGAAGAATCCGCCGAAGACGTCGAGGCCCCGGGTGCTCCCGTCGGCCTCCCGGACATCGACCTTGAAACCGGCACCGCTGTAGCGGGTGATGCGGTAGCCCATGTCCGCCAGGCTCCGCTGCAGTCGGAAGGATTCACGGATCACGTCGACCGGCACAGTCTCGCGGCTGACGTAGCCGATGTCGGCGTCGCTGTCGTGGCCGATCAAGGCGCCGTCGCGGACCGCTCCCAGTAGGGTGCCGTACGCCGGGAACGCGTTGATGCCGGATGCGTGCAGCGCATCGAGGACCTCCTCGATGGAGTCGAGAAGGGGCGCCACCTCGTCATCGCTGCGGGTGTCGAAGGTCATCTGGAGACGGCCGGACTTGTCGAAACCCAGCGGCTTGCCGTCCGCGTTGACGATCGCGATCCGTTCTTGGCTCGTCGCGAACCACGTCTCCTCGTCGTGCAGGACCACCGAATCAACGTGGGTGGAGATCGTCAGGCGGGTGCCGCCGTCGAGGAACCTGCGCAGCGCCGGCGGCCACGGGGTGTAGCGGCTGGTGCCGTGCTCGTCGTCGGGTTCGGTGTCGCGCAGCAGCCAGAACGACCAGATGCGTCGCTCGTCGAAGCTCACGTCGAGGACGAGGTCGTCGCTCCCCGACACGTGGATGCCGTCGGCGTCCACACGGTCGACGGTGACATCTGTCTTGTCCCCCGGCACGGGCACTCCTCACTCAACTGGAACAGGGCGGCCACGGGCCAGGTCTGGCTCACACGAAGCGACGCACCAACTTCCAGTAAGCCCTGGAAGCGAATCTGAGCATAACCGGGATGTCGAGCCCCGGAAGTCCAGGCGTGACGTTACCCGTGAGCAGTGCTGCGATGTCCGAGTCGGGGGCCCGGCGTGTCGATTGCACGAACCTGCGACGGTCGCGGATCTCGTGGCGGTGGCTGATCAACCATCGCCAGCCCTTCATCTTCTGGCGTGCCCAGCCGTCCTTCACCGAGACCGCCAGCATGGCGAGCTCCAGACCGACCAGCGGGAGCGCAAGGAGCAGGAGGGTGCGCACCTGGAAGAGCGTCAACAGCAGGATCAGCCGGTTTCGCTCGAGGAGGTAGAACTTGAGTGGGTTGCGGGAGAACTCATATCGGTGCAGCACCACTGCCTCGGGCACGAAGACCACGCGCCAGCCGCGTTGCCAGCAACGCAGGCTCAGTTCGGTGTCCTCGCAGTATGCGAACATCGGCTCACAGAAGCCGCCCAGCTCCGCGAACCGGTCCGCCCGGCAGGCCGTCGCCGCCCCCGTGGCCGAAGCGACGTCCCGGGTGACGGTGTGCTCGCTCGCCGGATCGCCGAGGCCGCCGGCCCAGCTGAGACCGGTGTAGTGGACCGGGTTGCCGCCGGAGTTCATCACCTCGGGCTCATCGTAGAGCCGCAGTGATGCGGTGGTCAGTCCGACACTGTCGTCCAGCGCGGAGACCAGACGAGCCAGGGCGTCCGGGCGCACCACCGCATCGCCGTTGACGAAGGCGAGATGGTCGCCGCGGGCCACCCTCGCCCCGACGTTGCAGCCAGCTGCGAAGCCCAGGTTCTCGCCGGGCTCGACCACGGTCACGCCGGCGACCTGCCCGAGGATCTCGACAGCGTCGTTCGTGCAGCCGTTGTCGACGAGCACCACATCGACCTCGGCCCCGGTGGAGGCGAGCACCGCCTGCACCGCCTCGACGAGGACGGGTTCATCACCCCACGCGAGCATCACGGCCGTTACGCTTATCATTCGGGCATCGTAGCCACGGCGAGGAGCAGATACGTGACTGACCGGCGAGCCGAGATCGCCCGCAAGGATCCAATGGTGCGCAGGGTGCTCGATGCAGTGCTCGACTCCGCAGTGGTTTCGCTGGCCTTGTGGACCCTCTTCTACTCCCTGGGTCTCTACACCCAGTGGTCGTTGTGGCCCAGCGGCTGGATCTGGCTCGCGGCCACGTTCGCCATCCTCGCGGGGCACGTCTACCTGGCTGTCGGCAGGTCCGGGCCCTACGCCCCGGGCAAGTGCGACGCGCGCGAGCTCGAGGTGGAGTCCGCCCCGTCCCCTCACGGCACGCCGCGCACCGGGTCTCATCTCGACCTGCTGCCGCTGGTGGCCATCCCCTTCGTCGCGATCGCCGGCCTCGCCGGACTGATCTGGAC
>JAKDNC010000342.1 GCA_030452025.1 Nocardioides sp.
GGCCGGATCAACCCGGACGTGAAGATGAACTACCTGGCCTCCCCGCCGCTGGTCGTCGCCTACGCGCTCGCGGGTTCGATGGACCTCGACCTGTTCAACGACTCGCTGGGCAAGGACACGGAGGGCAACGACGTCTTCCTCCGCGACATCTGGCCCACGCCTCAGGAGATCGAGGAGACCATCGCCGGGTCCATCACCTCGGAGATGTTCACCAAGGACTACGCCGACGTCTTCGCCGGTGACGAGCGCTGGCAGTCCCTCCCCACACCCGAGGGCAAGATCTTCGAGTGGGAGGACAACTCCACCTACGTCCGCAAGGCGCCATACTTCGACGGCATGTCGCAGACGCCGGCGCCGGTCGAGGACATCGAGGGCGCCCGCGTCCTGCTCAAGCTCGGCGACTCGGTCACCACCGACCACATCAGCCCGGCCGGGGCCATCAAGAAGGACTCGCCGGCGGGTCACTACCTGGCCGAGCACGGCATCGCCCACCGTGACTTCAACTCCTACGGCTCGCGCCGTGGGAACCACGAAGTCATGATCCGCGGCACCTTCGCCAACATCCGCCTGCGCAACCAACTGGCCCCCGGCACCGAGGGTGGCTTCACCCGCGACCTGCTCGGGGACGCCAACGGGGAGCAGAGCGTGACTTCGGTCTTCGAGGCCTCGGAGAAGTACATCGCCGCTGGTGTCCCGCTGGTCGTGCTGGCCGGGAAGGAATACGGCTCCGGCTCCTCGCGTGACTGGGCCGCCAAGGGCACCGCACTGCTGGGCGTCAAGGCCGTCATCGCCGACTCCTACGAGCGGATCCACCGCGCCAACCTGATCGGCATGGGAGTCATCCCGCTGCAGTACCCCGAGGGCAAGAACGCCGAGTCGCTGGGACTCACCGGTGAGGAGACCTTCTCCATCACCGGCATCACCGGGCTCAACGACGGCACCATTCCGGAGACCGTCAAGGTGAAGGCGGTCTCCGATTCCGGGACCGACGTCGAGTTCGACGCGGTCGTGCGCATCGACACCCCGGGTGAGGCCAACTACTACCGCAACGGCGGCATCATGCAGTACGTCCTGCGGAACCTGCTCAACAGCTAGCTCGCACGACAACGTGTGGGATCCGAGCCATCACATGGCTCGGATCCCACACGTTCTGCATTTCGGGCCTCAGCTCGAGCGGACGAATCGCCCGAACCGCTGCTTGCGCGGAGCCCAGTCCTCGGTCCTGCGGGGGAACTGCTCGTCATAGGCGTTGACGGAGACCCGGATGCGCGCCGGTCGCGCGCCGCCGATCCTGAGACATCGCCGCGGGATCTTCATCAGGACATCACCGTCGACGACTCTCGAGTTTGCCCGGGGGCAGGTGCGCTCATGCCACGCGGGCCCGTGCCAGCGGCCGATTCGCGAGATGATCTGCCCGTGCGGCCACATGTCGTTCCAATAGATGTGGAACTCGGGTCCGGGGTTGCCGGGGCGCGTGTCGATGAAGACGCTGGTGATGTTCACCCACTTGACGCGGGGAAAGAACATCGTGCGCACCCATACGTTCCTCGGGCCGTGGGACACCTTGATCCGTGAGATGTCATGGACATACCTCCCCGGATCGTGGGGGTCGTGTTTCGTCCACGTCTGCGCCGAGGCCTGGGTCGGAGCAAGGAGCGCCCCGACCAGACCGAGCAGCAGCAACCCCGCAGGGGTGGTGGTGCGGTTCCTCATCGCATCCTCCTGGATTGTGGTTCGCCCTGATGGGAAGCGTGGCACGTTGGTTGCATCCTCGTGGGCTCTTGGCGAAACAACAAGGGCGCTCAGGGAAGCAGCAACATGGTGTCGCCGAACTCGTGCCAGAGGTACGTCGGTGCGTCCGGGGCCGTGATCGCGGCGTAACCGGCGTCGACCGGACTCCGCCCAGCCACCGCCTCCAGGAGGTCGAGGTGACTGGCCTCGGGCTCGTGCAGTCCCGTGAGCAGTCCGTCGACGACCCGAGCCGGTCGCTGCGGGCCGAGCACCAGCGATGTCCATCCCGACGTGGGCACCACGCGTCCGTCGGGCCTGCTGGCCGACTCGAGCGCCCTGACCACGGTGGTCCCGACGCCGATCACCCGGCGTCCCGCGTCCCGGGTGCTGTTGACCAGGCGGGCGGTGGCCGAGGGGACCGTGAACGTCTCCGGCTGCGGCGGCTCGTGGCTCTCCTGGCTGGAGACCCCGGTGTGCAGCTCGAGCGGGGCCACGACGACACCGCGCGTCATCAGCGCGACGAGGGCCCGCTCGGTGAGTGGACGACCGGCGCTGGGCATCTCCGCGCTCCCGGGCCGGTCGGCGTACACGTTCTGAAGCATCTCCAGCGGCCACGCACCGTCCAGGTAGGGGTAGCGGATCGGGCGTCCGTGCTCGCGCAGGTAGTCCACTGAGTCGACGGCGGGGAGCGGGACCGCCCGCCACAGCCGGCTCTGCCCCGGCGGGTGTGCGGCCCGAAGTCGCAGTCGCACCCCACCGGGCAGACGCAGCACCTCACTCGGGGCGGGGAAGGTGTGGCCGCTCTGGTCGGGGCGTCGCAGCTCGACGACCCACTGGCCGTCATCGAGCTGCGTGGACACGTGCAGGGTCGCGTCGCATCCGTTGCGTTCGAAGTCCACCGCGGCGGGGAGGGTGGCGCTGGTGTTGATCACCAGCAGGTCTCCCGGATGCAGCATCTCGGGAAGGTCGAATGCGCGGTGGTGACGCGTCCCGGAGCCATCCACGACGGCCATGCGTACGCCGTCGCGGGCGAGGCCCCGCAGCTCCGGGGGGACCGAGGCTTCCTGCTGCCTCGGCACGGCGAAGCGACCGAGGGGCTGGCTGGTCACGAGCTCACCGCCTCGGACACGCCCGTCCGGCCTCCCGCGACATCGCCCAGGACGAGATCCACCAGCCTGGGCGCCACGGTGTGGGGAAGAGGACGGTCGGAGATGTCCTCGCCGGGGAACGCCGCCTGGTGCATCGCCGTGCGCATGTCGCCGGGGTCGACGGACAACACGCGCAGTGAGGGCTCCTCGGTGGCCAGGATCCGTGAGGCGTGGTCGAGACCTGCCTTCGCCGAGCCGTAGGCGCCCCATCCCTCGTAGGCCTCGACTGCGGCATCGGAGGAGATGTTGACGATCGTGGCGGACGCTGAGCGCAGGGTCGGCAGGAGGTCACGCACCAGAGCCATCGGCGCGACCAGGTTGACCTGGAGGGTGCGCAGGTAGGTCGCCTCGTCGAGATCGGCGAACCAGGGCATCGGGCTGGCGCCGAGGGTGCTGGCGTTGTTGACCAGGAGGTCGACGTCGCCGAGGCCCCAGGCAGCTTCGACCAGCTCGGCGCGGTGGGCCGGGTCGGGGACGTCGCCGTGGACGATTCGGTGGGGTGCGTCGCCGAGCTCGTGGGAGATGGCGGTCAGCGCCGGCTCGTGGCGCGCGTCGAGGATGAGGCTCCACCCACGGCCAGCCAGCTCGAGGGCCAGCGCCCTGCCGAGTCCCTGCGACGCTCCGGTGATGATTGCGACAGGCATTGTTCTTCGGTCTCCTTGATCGATTCCATCAGGACACCGACAGCCTGCAACTTTAAGTTAACTTGAAGTCAAGGCTCTCTCGAGTCATCTCGAGCACCCGTCGTTGAGCATGAAAACTCGGACCGCCGTAGCGTGGGGTCATGATCGTCGCATTCAGCATCTCGCCCATGGCCGGGGACGCGTCCGGCTCCGTCGCCGAAGCAGTGGCCGCCGCCGTGCGTGTCGTGCGTGAGTCCGGACTGCCCTGCGAGACCAACTCGATGTTCACAAACATCGAGGGGGAGTGGGACGCGGTGATGGCCGTGGTGAAGCAGGCCGTCGACATCGTTGCCGAGAGCTCCCCCCGGGTGGGGTTGGTGCTCAAGGCCGACATTCGGCCCGGCTACGAGGGACAGATGACGGCGAAGGTGGAGCGGGTCGAACAGGCCCTCGGGTGAGGGTGGCCCTGGCGGTCGTCCTGGCCGTGCTCGTGGTCGCCGGCGCGGCCACTGTCCCCATGTTGCTGCGTGACGGCAGCGGGCCCGTTGCGTTGATGGGGCCGGCCAACGGCGCGGACTCCACGTCCACGGACCGGGGCGTGCGGGAGTACGACGTCGGCGACAAGTCGCACACCAGCGACGAGGTCGACTATCCCCAGTCGCCGCCAGTGGGTGGGCAGCACGATCCCGAGTGGGAGGAGTGTGGGGTCTACGAACGGCCGCTGCGCGAGGAGAATGTCGTGCACGCGCTCGAGCACGGCACGGTGTGGATCACCTACCAGTCCAACCTGTCCGGCGTGGACGTGGCCGCACTGGCCGACATCCTTCCCGACGAGGGCATCCTCTCGCCCTACGACGATCAGGACGCTCCCGTGGTGATCACGGTCTGGGGTCGACAGCTCTCCCTGGACGGCGTGAATGCTGATCGGCTGAACGGATTCGTCGACGACTTCGGCCACGGCGAGACTGCGCCCGAGCCGATGGCCAGCTGCCACGGCGGGGTCGAGGAGTACGACGACGGGGAGCCCGCCTAGATTATCGAACAG
>JAKDNC010000343.1 GCA_030452025.1 Nocardioides sp.
CCGGCGACTACCGCATGCCCGAACTCACTCTTGACTCGACAGGCGAAAGCTAGAGAAGCGCCGGCCCGGGCTCGACCATCGGCGCGGACTCCACCACGGAGGTCGGTGCCGGTGCGGCGTAGGAGTGCTGTGAGCTGCCGCCGAAGAAGTAGTTGATGCCGATGAAGTTGAACAGCAGCGTGGCCACGCCGACCAGCGCCAGGATCGCAGCGTTGCGGCCCTTCCAGCCTGCCGTCGCACGGGCGTGCAGGTAGGCGGCGTAGACCACCCACGTGATGAAGGCCCAGACTTCCTTGGCGTCCCAGCCCCAGTAGCGCGACCAGGCGTAGTGGGCCCAGATCGGACCGGTGATCAGGACCGCGAAGGTCCAGATCGGGAACGCAAAGGCGTGGAGTCGGTAGGAGAACCGGTCGAGGTTGTCCGGTGACGGGACCCGGGCGAGGAAGCCACGACGTGGCTCCTCACGGGTGGCCAGGGCGATCTCGCCGCCCCCGTCTCCTCCGGCAGCAGATGCCGCGGCAGCGACCTTGATCCGGGCCTTCTCCTTCTCCTCCGAACGGGACTTCACCAGATAGAGCACCGAGACGATTCCGCCCAGCGAGAAGATCCCGGTGGCGGTGATGGCAGAGATCACGTGGATGACCAGCCACGGCGAGGACAACGCCTCGGTGAGCGGAGCGACCGGCTCGTAGAGCCAGAGCGCGGCCAGCATCAGGGTCACGAAGACCAGCCCGACCGCCCACGGGGCCAGCCAGGCGAGGGAGTACTTGCGGTAGAGCAGCAGGTAGACGACCGTCATCGCGAAGGTCGCGGTGAGCACGAATTCATACATGTTGCCCCACGGCACCCGGTTCGGGTCCGCCGCCATGCCACGACCGACGAGGGCGACCAGTTGCACGGCACACGCGATCGCGGTGAGCATCACTCCCAGACGGCCGTAGAGCGCGGTCTGGCCGATCTCCGGGGTCTCGTCGGCGGGGAGCTTGCGCAGCGACGCCCACTGCGCGGAGTGCGCCAACAACGCCAGGAAGTAGACGATGCCGCACACCGTCACTGCCTGGTTGCTCAGGGATTCCCACTCGGTGTTCGTCACGCCTGCTTCTCCTCGCCGTCGCTGCTGGGGCTGCCACCGAGGGCAGTCACGATGTCCACGATCTCATCCTTGGTCTCACTCGCTCCGGACCGGTCCAGTCCGGCGACCTCGACGACGGTCACGCCGTCCTCGCGACGGGCCCGAACCCACACCCGACGGGGTCGGATGAACAGCGAGCCGAGCAGCCCGAGCAGGGCCAGGATCACGCCGGTGAGCGCGATGCCGGTGCCCGGGGTCTTGCTGATCTGGAGGCGTACCCACGGCTGGATCCCGTCGAAGGTGACGGTCCCGGCACCATTGGGCAGCTTCACGGTGTCGGAGGCACACTTCTTCGCGTCCTTGGCGCACAGCTGGAGGTCGACGCGGAACATCGACCCGTCCTCCTTCTTCACCAGCTTCGCCTTGTCCTTGTCCAGGACGTAGACCGACTGTGACTCCCCGCTCTCCATGCCGAGGTCACCGACATAGGCCTGCATCGAGAGCACCGGGTTGCGGTCGTCACCCAGCACCGAGGTGGGGTTGCCGTCGACCTTGAGGTACGTCGGGTACAGCAGCCCCTCGAGCCCGATCTGCTGGGGCTCGGCAGCCGGCGCCTTCACGACGCCGAACGAGGTGAAGGTGGCCTGGTCCTCCGGGAGGAAGATCGTCGGCCCGGAGTAGGCGATGTCGCCGTTCCCGTCCCGGACGGTGATGTTCGGCGCGTAGCCGTGACCGATCAGGAAGATGCTGGTGCCGCCGATGTTGAGCGGGTGGTTGACCCTGAGGTCGTACTCCTTGTCCTCGCCGCCCGGGGTCTCCTGATAGTTCGTGTGCGCGACGAAATGCTGCGCCATGCCCTTGCGCGGCCCCGAGAGCAACCACTCGATGTCGAAGTCGTCGACGGTGAAGGAGAACGGCTCCATGTCCTCGATGCCCATCAACGAGCCGGGGACGAAGTCGTCGTATTGCGCCAGGTTGTTGGAGAAACCGCTGCCGACCGGCACGATCACGCCGCCCTTGTAACCGAACAGCGAACCCATCGCGAAGCCGGCCAGCACCACCAGCACGGAGAGATGAAAGATCAGGTTGCCGACCTCGCGGAAGTGGCCACGCTCCGCGGAGACTGCCTCATCGGTGACCACCACGCGGTAGCGGCGACGCTTGCGTAGCAGCGCCGTGGCCTGCTCGAGGACCTCCTCGGCCGGCACGTCGGTGGTGTACGACGCGCTGTCCTGGAGGCGGAGCAGGTTGCGCGGCGCCTTGGGCGGGGCCGCCCGGAATCCCTTCCAGTACTTCACCGTCCGGGGGATGATGCAGCCGACCAGCGAGATCACCAGCAGCAGGTAGATCGCCGCGAACCACACCGAGTCGAAGACACCGAAGAGCCCCAGCCACTCATAGATCGGGGTCAGCTGGGGGTGCTGATCCTGCCACCGCTCGACGGCCGCTGCATCGACGTCGGACTGCGGGATCACCGAGCCCGGGATCGCGGCCAGCGCGAGCATCAGCAACAACACCAGCGCCGTGCGCATCGAGGTGAGCTGTCGCCAGAACCAGCGCATCAGCTCGAGGAAGTTGAGGTCCGGAGCAGCCATCACACGCTCGTTCTGAAGTCGGAGATCAAGTGGATCATCAGCCAGTTCGTGATCCAGTCCCACCAGCCGGTGACCAGGAGCAGCCCGATCACGACCAGCAGCAGGCCACCGATACGGGTCACCCAGGCCTGGTGGCGGCGGAAGAACGCGAACGCGCCGAGAGCCCGTCGGTAGGCCAGGCCCGCGATGATGAACGGCAGGCCCAGGCCCAGGCAGTACGCAGCGGAGAGTACGGCGCTGCGCGGAACCGTCGCCTCCTGCACGCCCAGGGACAGGATCGCGGAGAGGGTCGGGCCGATGCAGGGCGTCCAGCCCAGCCCGAAGAGGAAGCCGAGCAGCGGCGCGGCGGCCAGGCCCACGGCGGGCACCTTGTGCACCCGCACGTCGCGCTGGAAGAACGGGAGCAGCCCCGCAAAAGCCAGACCCAGGATGATCACGAGGATGCCGAGCACCATGGAGATCTCGCGGCGGTGCGCGAACAGCGCCTCTCCGAAGGCCCCGGAAAGGGCGCCAAGGCTGACGAAGACCGCGCTGAAACCGAGCACGAAGAGCAGCGAGCCGGCCAGCATCCGGCCACGGTGGCCATTCTCCAGGTCGGCCCCGGAGAGACCGGTGGCGTAGGAGAGATAGCCGGGCAGCAGCGGGATCACGCACGGCGAGAAGAAGGAGACCAGCCCTGCCACGACCGCCACCGGCAACGCGAGGGCGAGTGAGCCGGTCAGCACCGACTCGCGGAACATGTCACCCATCCGCGTCGGTGCCCTTCTCCTTGGAGACCTTCTTGATGAGAGACGTGAGCGTGGTCTTGCTGGGGATGACCCCCAGGACGATCGCGGCGACCCGACCCTGCCGGTCCAGGATCACGGTGCTCGGCGTGGAGTAGGGCGTCAGGCTCCCGTCGAAGGCCAGCAACGCCCGGGCGGAGGGATCGAAGATCGACGGGTAGGGGACGTCGTACTGTCGGACGAACGCCTTCGCGGTGTCCGCAGTCGCGTCCCGGTTGTTGATCCCGAGGAAGGCCACCTGGCTCTGGTCGGACTCGTTCGCGACCTCGGTGAGCAGCGGCGCCTCCTCGTGGCACTCGGTGCACCAGTAGCCCCAGATGGGGATGACGACGACCTTGCCGCGGTGGTCCTCCACCGAGACCTGCTTGCCGTCCAGGTCCTTCCCCGACAGGTCGATCGGATCCTTGCGGTCGCCCGGATTGAGCTCGGTGATCTGTCCGCCGGCGGTGACGTAGCCCTTGTCGCCGGTCCCCTCGAGCGAGGAACAGCCGGAGAGCAACAGGCTCACCGCGAGCAGGGCTGCGGAGAGGACATGCAGGGGTCGGACGCGCATGGCAGTCAGGGCCGGTTCCCCTCGGGAGCATCCCCTGCGGAGAACGGCGCGGCCTTGTCCCGCGTCGGGATCAGGTGGCCGGCCGGCTCGGAGTAGGTGAGCGTGACCAGCTTGTCGCCGTCGAAGTTCAATGAGGTCAAGGAGCACAGCGTGCACTGGCGCTTGCGCGGATCGTGCAGGTAGGACCGCTTCTCGACGTAGAGCCGAGTGATCCAGATCGGCAGCTGGTGGGAGACGATCACCGCTTCGTGTCCGCGGGCGGCGTCTCGGGCGTCATAGACCGCGGCCATCATCCGGGCGGTGACCTCGGTGTAGGGCTCTCCCCACGAGGGCTTGAGCGGGTTCCACAGGTGGCGCCAGGTGGCCGGGCTGCGCAGTGCGTTCTCGCCGCCCGAGAAACGCTTGCCCTCGAACAGGTTGCCGGACTCGATGACCCGCTCGTCGGTGGTGATGTCGAGGCCGAAGACCCGCGAGAGTGGCGCCGCCG
>JAKDNC010000344.1 GCA_030452025.1 Nocardioides sp.
ACTGGGACGCCGGCGAGCTGCTCTGGCACATGACCGAGGTGCAGAACAGCTGGGAGTGGGTGATCACCAATCGCCCGGCGATTCCCAAGGAGGACCCGCCGCTCGTCCGACCAGCGGAGTACGCCGACCTGCTCGCGCTCTTCGACGACCGATCGGCAGCATTCGCCACCACCCTCGGCTCGGCCGATCCCGGCGAGGAGGCCTGGAGCTGGTCCACCGACCACACCGTCGGATTCACCTACCGCCGGCAGGCCCACGAGGCCCTCATCCACCGGCTCGATGCCGAGCTCACCGTCGGCGCCGTCACCGACCTGGATGCCCGGCTGGCCGGGGACGGCGTCGAGGAGGCGCTCGCCGTGATGTTCGGCGGATGCCCCCCGTGGGGCACGTTCACCCCCGAGGAAGGGTTGCTGCGTGTGGACGTGATCGACACCGACCAGCAGGTCTGGGTCCAGTTGGGCCGATTCACCGGGACCGACCCCGACGACGGGAAGTACTGCGCCGAACGCGACATCTCGGTGGTGGACAACCCCGGGGATGAGCCCGATGCGGTGGTGGCGGGCCCGGCCGCCGTGCTCGACACGTGGCTGTGGCGTCGTGGCGACGACTCCGAGATCCGGGTCGCCGGCGACCGCGGGGTCTACGACCGGTTCCGGGCCACGATCGACCAGCCGATCAACTGATGATCGAGGCCTGAACGCAGGCTACCGAACGGTGGGCCGGTGAGCTCCGGTCAGTCGACCGGCGCGATGCCCTTGAGGTGCCGCTGGGCCAGGTCTGCGTAGTAGGGCGGGTTCGCCTCGACCCAGAACTCCGAGGACGTGCCGGCGATCGGCTTCTTCACCGCGGCCGGGACACCTGCGGCCATCACACCGGCGGGTATCTCGGTGCCGGGCGTGAGCAACGCCCCCGCCGCGACCAGGGACCCGGCACCGAGCGAGGTGCCGTCCAGCATGGTGGATCCGTTGCCGAGCAGGGCCTTCTCCCCCAGCGTGGCGCCGTGCACGATGCAGCTGTGGGCGACCGTGGCACCCGGACCGATCTCGATGACGGAGTCCGGGGTCCCGTGCACAACCGAGTTGTCCTGGACGTTGGCGCCCGCACGGACGATGATCTGGCAGTCATCGGCGCGCAGGACGACGCCGTACCAGACGCTGGCGCCCTTCTCGACCGTCACGTCGCCGACCAGGGTCGCCGTGGGCGCGACGAACGCTTCGGGATGGACGCCGGGCCGCTTGCCTTCGAACTCATAGCTTGGCATGGGCCGAGCCTAGAGGACTCGAGGCAGCCGGTTTCACCTCGTCCGACCCACTGACCGACGGTGAAGCCGAGACGTAGCCACCGTGAAGCCGCCGGGCTGCAGGCTGATCGACATGAACCAAACACCCATCCCGACCAACGCTCCGCACCACACGGGCGACGACCGACCCGATGAGGTCGCCGTGGCGGCGACCGGCCTGGTCAAGGTCTTCGGCGACAACCGCGCCGTCGACAACATCGACCTCGACGTACGTCGTGGCGAGATCTACGGAGTGCTCGGCCCCAACGGCGCCGGCAAGACCACCACCTTGAAGATGCTCGCCACGCTCCTCCACCTCGACGGCGGTGAGGCCAGCATCTTCGGTGTCGACGTGCGCCGCGACCCACACATGATCCGGCAACTGATCGGCGTGACGGGGCAGTACGCCTCCGTCGACGAGAACCTGACCGCCAGGGAGAACCTCTGGCTCTTCGGTCGGTTGATGGACCTGAGCTCCCAGGAGTCGAAGCGTCGCGCCATGGAACTCCTCGAGCAGTTCGGACTGCAGGAGGCCGCGAACCGTCCCATCTCCGCATTCTCCGGCGGCATGCGGCGACGCCTCGACCTGGCCGCCAGTCTGATCACCCGTCCTCCGCTCATCTTCCTCGACGAACCCACCACCGGCCTGGATCCACGCACCCGCGGCCAGATGTGGCGGACCATCCGCGACCTCGTCACCGACGGCTGCACGGTGCTGCTGACCACGCAGTACCTCGACGAGGCCGACCAGCTCGCCGACCGGATCGCGGTGATCGACCGTGGACGGATGGTCGCCGAAGGCACACCGGACCAGCTCAAGAACTCCGTCGGCCAGTCCAGCCTGCACCTGCAGGTCAGCGAGCGTGACCGCATCGGCCGGGCGGCCACGCTGATCGAGCAGGTCCTCGGATCGGTTCCAGTTCTCGATCCCGAGGCCGGCAGCATCACCGCTCCGCTGGACAACACCGTCCGCACCGCCGACGTACTCATTGCCTTGCGCGACGCCGACATCTGCGTGGCTTCCGTCGCCATGCACAAGCCCACCCTCGACGAGGTGTTCCTGGCCCTGACCGGCCACGCCACCGACGAGGGCTCCCCCAAAGCCGACGAGACCGACTACGAGGAACTGGAGGTCGCCCGATGACCACCTTGACCGCAGACGACACGCGCGTGCCCGTCCACCCCGCCGACCCCGCCGCTGGCCTGCAGCCGCGGCTCGCGCTGCGCACCACGCTGAGTCACACCTGCACGATGGCGTGGCGAGCCCTGAAGAAGATGCGCCGCAACCCCGAACAGTTCATGGACGTCACGCTCCAGCCGCTGCTCTTCACCGCGATGTTCGCCTATGTCTTCGGGGGTGCAATCTCCGGTGACGTCTCCGACTACCTGCCCGCGCTGATCCCGGGCATGCTCGCGATGGGCTCACTGACTGCATGCATGGCGACCGGTGTCCAGCTCCGCGAGGACATGGACAAGGGCGTCTTCGATCGATTCCGGTCTCTGCCCATCGCCCGGATCGCCCCACTGGCCGGCCCCATGGTGGCGGACCTCGTTCGCTATGCACTGGCGGGAAGTCTCACCTTCATCATGGGCGCGATCATGGGGTACCGCCCCGCCGGCGGCTTCGGCGGCTCGATCGCCGCGATCGGCCTGGTCATGGTGTGCGGATGGTCGATGGCCTGGATCTTCACCTGGATCGGCACCTGGGCACGAAGCGCGAGCAGCGTGCAGGGAGTCTCCATGATGTTCCTGTTCCCGCTGACCTTCTTGTCCAATGCCTTCGTCCCGGCAGACACGCTGCCCGACTGGCTGCATGCCTTCGCCAACGTGAACCCGGTCTCGCACGTGGTCACCGCGACCCGATCGCTGGCCAACCAGGGCGCTGTAACGGCTGAGGTGGGCTGGTCACTGTTGGCCTGCGCGGTGGTGGTCGCGATCTTCGCTCCACTGTCGGTGCGGTCCTACAAGCGCTCGATGTAGGCGCGGTCCGCGAGACTCACAGCTCCGCGGCCAGGCCCTGTGCCCGGTCTCGGAGTTGTGTCGCGTCCAGACCGGCCAAGCCCTCCAGCGCTCGTGCAAGGATCACCGGGTCGATCAACCGCTCGGCGTGTGACCACGCCACACTCGGCATGGTCTGGTTGTAGCCGAACCTCCGCCCCAGAGCCACGAGCTCGGCCCCCGCGCGAGCATCACCTGCTGCCACCTCCCACATTCCGATCGCGAACAAGATGGTGCCGGCGATCGGGAAGTCCATGAAATCGTAGTCACCGCGTAGCACCGACAGCGTCCGCGTGACCAGATCGTCACGGAAGCTCCGTGCCGCGTCCACCCGCCCGTGAACCACGTAGGCGGCCAAGCGCACCGATTCGGGGTAGAGGATCCAGGGCTCGAACTCCGGGATCACCAGGACTCCGGGGGGCTGCCACTCGCGCAACAGCGTGATCGTGTCGGTATAGGCCGCCAGACCTCCGTCGATGTCGCCGCGGGCCAATTCCAGTTCGGCCCGCACGTTGCCGATCACGGACCCACCGGGCCATGCCTGACCCTGTTGAGGTCGCCACAGCAGGCTGTCGATCCGCTCCGCGGCCCGATCCAGATTCCCGTCGGCGAGGTCGTTCAGAGCGAGCACAGCGATCATCAACTCGGTATCGACACTGTGCAGTCGCTCCAGGGTCGGGATCGCAATCAGCGCGTGGCTGGCCGCCTCCCGGGCTTGCCCGTTCTGCGCCTGAAGATTGGCCATCTGGCTGTGCAGGTTGGCCTCCATCCAAGGGCCGTCGCCCGTGCGGCACAGATCGAGCGCACGCTGCAGGTGACCCAGGGCCGCAGCCACGTTGCCTTCGTTCTCAGTGAGGTGACCCGCCAGGATCGAGGCGATGAAGACCAAGTCAGGATCCGGCCCCTCGATCAGGTCCGACAAGCTGATCGACGGTGGAGGGGACGGAGCCGACGCACCGCGGATCGTGCCTGAGAAATTCTCCAGCACATGCACGAAGGCTCGTAGCCGCGCATGGCTGAAGCGCGGCTGAAGCCGAACCAGCGCCGCGAAGGCGCGCTGCTCCGACTGTGGGGTCAGCAGGAGTGCGTGCATGGCACATCCCACGAGAGCCCAGCCGGTGGCGTCGACCAGGTCGTCGGGTGGATCAAAGGTCGGCAACAGATCCTCGACCTGGCCAGCCACGGCGATCACCTGCAGGTTGCTGCCACAC
>JAKDNC010000345.1 GCA_030452025.1 Nocardioides sp.
GCTCAGTTGAGGCATCGGCCTGAATGTCTGCGTCCGCGAGCACGGGAACACGTTAGTCGCCCGGGACCCGGATCCGACATCCGACTCAGTCGAAGAGCTCGTTGATTCCGGTGAGGATCGCGCGCGCCGGCAGGGATCGCCCGAAAAGGTCGTCGTCAGCGAGTGTGGCCGTCTCCTGTGACGACGTACTTCGTCGAGGTCATCTCGACCAGTCCCATCGGGCCGCGGGCGTGCAACTTCTGTGTGCTGATCCCGATCTCGGCCCCGAACCCGAATTCTCCGCCGTCGGTGAAGCGGGTCGAGGCATTGATCAGTACGGCGGCCGAGTCCACCGCCGCTGCGAAGCGGCGGGAGGCGCCGAGGTCGGCGGTGACGATGGCGTCGGTGTGCCCGCTGCTGTGGGTCCGGATGTGGGTGATCGCCGCCTCCAGGTCGGGAACGACGGCGGCGGCCATGTCGAGGGCGAGGTACTCCTCGTCGAAGTCCTCCGTGGTCGCGTGGACGACGTCGTCGTACTCGCAGAAGTCCTCGTCCCCGTGGATCGTGACCCCCCGGTCCTGAAGGGCCTCGATCACCATCGGCAGGAAGTCGTGGGCGACGTCCTCGTGGACCAGCAACGACTCGGCAGAGTTGCACACGCTGGTGCGGTGGGTCTTGGAGTTCACGACGATCTTCAACGCCATGTCGAGGTCGGCCGAGCGGTCGACGTAGACATGACAGTTCCCGACTCCCGTCTCGATGACGGGCACGGTCGACTCCTCGACCACGCTGCGGATCAGGCCCGCTCCCCCGCGCGGGATGAGCACGTCGACCAGTCCGCGGGCACGCATCAGGGCCTTGGCCGGCTCGTGTCCGGCTCCGGGGACCAGCACGATGACATCGGGGTCGAGGCCGTGCTCGACGACGGCCCCGCGCAGCGCCTCGACGATGGCCACGTTGCTGCTCATCGCGTTGCCGGAGCCACGCAGGAGCACGGCGTTTCCGGACTTGAGGCAGACTCCCGCAGCATCGGCGGTCACGTTGGGGCGAGCCTCGTAGATCATTCCGACGACCCCGAAGGGGACGCGCACCTGGCGCATCTCGAGGCCGTTGGCCAGGGCACTGCCACGGACGATCTCCCCCACTGGGTCGGGCAGGGTGGCCACGTCGCGCAGGCCCTGGGCCATGGCGGCGATGCGGTCCTCGTCGAGGCGGAGCCGATCAATGATGTTGACCGGAGTGTTGTTCTCTTCCGCGCGCGCGACATCCTCGGCGTTGGCCACGAGGATCCCGGGGGTGTGCGCGGCCAGCGCAGTGGCCATCGCCTCCAGCGCGGAGTCCTTGGTGGCGCGGGTGGCCACGGCCAACCCGTAGCTGGCCACGCGCGCGCGCTCGGCGATCGGCCTGACGTCCTGCTCGATGGTCACCCTCTGAGCCTAGTTCGGATCGAGGGGTCGCCACATGGCCGTCTCACAGGTGGGCCTGGCCCGTACGGCGGCGCGAAGGGCTCGCCGACTCCTCGACATGCACGAAGCCCCGTCAACCGTGATGGTTGACGGGGCCTCACGTGTCGCTGGGGTCAGCCCTTGCGCTTGTTGACCTCTTCGGTCAGCGCCGGGAGGACCGTGTGCAGGTCACCGACGACACCGAAGTCGACGAGCTCGAAGATCGGGGCCTCCTCGTCCTTGTTGACGGCCACGATCGTCTTCGACGTCTGCATGCCGGCACGGTGCTGGATGGCGCCGGAGATGCCGTTGGCGACGTAGAGCTGCGGCGAGACGGTCTTGCCGGTCTGGCCCACCTGGAAGGTGTGCGGCTTCCAACCGGAGTCGACCGCGGCGCGCGAGGCACCGACCGCTGCACCGAGGGCGTCAGCGAGGCCCTCGACCGGCTCGAAGTTGCCGCCGGTGCCACGACCGCCCGAGACCACGATGGCGGCCTCGGTGAGCTCGGGGCGCCCGGTGGACTGACGCGGCTGGGAGGCGACGATCTGCGCGGTCTTGGCGGCCTCGGAGATCGACGGGGCGAACTGCTCGACGGCGCCGGCACCGGCCACCTCCTCCGGCGCAGCGGAGTTCGGCTTGACCGTGATGATCGGAGTGCCCTTGCTGACCTTCGCCGGGACCGTGAAGGAACCTGCGAAGACCGACTGGGTGGTGACCCCGCCGTCGGTGATGTCGACCGCGTCGGTGATGACACCGGAATCGGTCTTGATCGCCAGACGTCCGGCGATCTCCTTGCCCTCGGCGGAGGACGGGATGAGCACCGACCCCGGAGAGGCCTTCTCGACCAACTGAGCCAGGACCTCGGCCTTGGGTGCGACGAGGTAGCCCTTGATCTCGGCGTCGTCGACGACGTAGATCTTCTCGGCGCCGAACTTCTTCAGCCCTTCGGTGGCCTCTGCTGCCTGCGCTTCGGGGCCGATGAAGACCGCGGAGGGCTCACCGAGGCGCCGGGCCAGCGTGAGGAGCTCGTTGGTGGTCTTGCGTACGTTGCCGTCGAGATGGTCGACGAGTACCAGAATTTCACTCATGTTCAGGCTCCTCAGATGAACTTCTTGGAGGCAAGGAACTCGGCCAGGGCCTTGGCGCCTGAGCCGTCCTCGTCGGTGACGATCTCGCCGGCACTACGCGGTGGGCGCTCGGTGGTCTCCTCCACGGTGGAGTACGCCGCGTCGAGGCCGACCGTGCCGGCGTCGACACCGATGTCACTGAGCGACAGCGTCTCGAACGGCTTCTTCTTGGCGGCCATGATGCCCTTGAAGGACGGGTAGCGCGCCTCACCGGTCTGGTCGGTGACGGACAGGACGATCGGCAGGGTGGCACCAATGACCTCAGTGGCGGAGTCCCCGTCACGCTTCACGCGAACCTGGTCCCCCTGGGACTCGACGACCGAGGCGAAGGTCACCTGCGGAAGGCCGAGACGCTCGGCGAGCATCGCCGGGACGACGCTCATGGCGCCGTCGGTCGAGGCCATGCCACAGACGACGAGGTCGACCTGACCGTGGTCCTGTCCAACCTTCTTGATCGCCTCAGCAATCACCAGGGAGGTGGCCAGGGAGTCGGAACCGGCAATCGCCTCGTCGGAGACGTGGACACCGCTGTCGGCGCCCATCTGCAATGCCTTGCGGACGGCGTCAGCCGCACCCTCGGGGCCGATGCAGAGGGCAGTGACGGTGGTGTCGTCGCCTTCCTGCTTCTCCTTGATCTGGAGAGCCTGCTCGATGGCGTACTCGTCAAGCTCCGACAGAAGTCCGTCGACGCCAACGCGGTCAACGGTGTTGTCCGACTCGAACCGCCGGTCGGCGGTGGCGTCGGGTACGTGCTTCACACAGACAACAATGTTCATGGTGGTGTGGCCTGGACGGCCCCTCCTGTGCAGTCGATTTCGACACGGCCGCAGCGCGGCCTGCGCAATCCTTGGGATTGCCCGTGAGGTTACCGGTTGGTTTGGGCGCAGGGAACAGGCGCCCGGGTTGTCTCAGTCACAGGCATGACCCATGACACACAATGGCCCCGGGCACACAAAGGCCCCGGCAGACGAACCTGCCGGGGCCGATGCAACCGGGATCGGGCTCAAGCCGGGAAGCCTGGTCGGTGGATCCCGTGCCCGGTGGTCAGGTCAGGGGCGGATCCCCTTGTCGGCGACCCTGCCAATGACCAGCCAGAAGATGGCGCCCAAGCCCCAGTTGACGAGTGCGTTCTTGACCTCGGAGTTCTTGCCGGCGAATTCCTTGATCCCGTTCTCCAAGCTGAAGATGCCAAGATCCAGGCGGTCAGCCCACTCACGCACGAACTCGACGAGCCCGTTGTCGTCATTCGCGTTCAGTGCGTAGGTCAGCGCCCCGAGGGCGAGGATCACCGCGAACAGCGCGCAGACGAACCACACCAGCTGGGCAACCCGACGGCGTACGGCGTGCAGGTCTGTCGACGAAGCGCGCGAGCGCTTCGACTTCTCCTTGACGTCGGTCCCTTCGTCGGCACTCTTGGCGCTCTTGGCGCGCTCGGCGTCCTTGGCGTCGTCCTTGTCGGTCACGACCGATCCCTTCGGGTTTGTTGATGCTGCAGTGCAGAACGATAACGGCCGCCAAGCGTTACGCCAGCCGATCGTCCACGAGACTCACACGGGATCGCTGGGGCCCGGACCGCTGACCGGCTTGAGTACCCGTACGGATGTCCGCGCCCCCGCCCACCCGGGAGGATGGAGCCATGGACGCGAACCACGACCCCCACGACGAGGCCACCGACAACCGAGACAACGAACGGGCCAACGAACGGGCCGCCACCGACGACGAGGCCACCGGATCGTCCGGGGCCCAGATCGCGGCGGCCATCATCGTGCCGATCGTCGTGCTCGTCATGTTCTTGGTCGTCGCAGCCTCCCTGCAACTCAAGAAGCTCGACGACGAGATCGAGTCGGAGAGCCGGTCGGCAGTCGGCCCGGCCAGCCGCCAGTGATCAGGTGCCAGTGATCAGGTGCCAGTGATCAGGCCCCCT
>JAKDNC010000346.1 GCA_030452025.1 Nocardioides sp.
GCAGGTCGAAGACGTGGGACCAGCCGTAGCGCTCGGCGTCCGTGCGGTGTCCGGTTGCCGCGACGAACTCCGCGAACCGGTCGTTGCTGACCGCGCAGACATCCATGGTGAATGCCCCGACCTTGACATCGCGTGCCGGACCTTCCTTGTCTTCCGGCGGACCGAGCCCCTCGTCGCTGCCCATCCGAAAAGTGCCACCCGACAGCGGAACCGCACCTGCCTGCTGCCGCACGCCGTCCGACGTGGACACGCTCGCACTGGCGACCCGCAGGGGAACGGCGGCGGTGCCGGACGCAGGCGCGACCCCCTCAAGGGGCGTGCCCGCTGGTCCGTCGCGTCCCGGCGAGCAGCACGGGCCCGTCACAGCTCGGCCAGGTCCTGGGCCAGCAGCTCCAGCGTGGCGGTCGGGATCACGCCGACCGCGACGCCGGCGATGTCGATCAGCCCCATGGTGAGCACCTCGTCGGGCAACGGCCCGTCGACCAGGTCACCCAAGTGCTCGCGCAGCACGGGCCGGGCCTCGGGCTCGGCGAGCAGCACGGCGATCGGGGTGGTCACATCCAGCCGCGAGGTCGGGAAGTCGGAGGCCCGAAGCGGCCGCATGCGGGCGGTCTCCACCTGATCGGCCTGTGCCCGGCACAGCAGATGCTCAGGCCCCAACGGCCCCGAAAGCGGCAGGCCCATCCGTTGGTACTGCTCCGATGGCGCCTCGTTGGCCACCATCGCGTCGCGCATCAGGGTCGCCATCCGCAGCTCGAGCTCGTCGTCGATCAACGGGGACTGCTGGAGCGGGTCGGCCTCGAGGTCGAAGAGCATCGTGCCGAAGACGTGGGGGTCGGTGTAGGCAGTGCCGGGCACACGCAGCACCGGCGTCTCCTTGGTGAATCCGAAGGGCTCGACCAGCTCGGCCTCGCGCAGCACCTCCACCGGCATCCGGCCGCGCATCATCGTCGGCATCAATGTGTACTCCGCCAGCGGCTGGTTGCCGGGCTCGGCCGGGGCGCGCAGGTAGACGTGGCGGCCGTCGGTCACGTTGACGTGACCGCCGAAGATGCCGAAGAGCCCGGCCTCGCGCACCGACTCGTCGGTGGCGACAGTTGCGGCCAGCGACACGCCCTGCATGTCAGGTGTTGTCTCGAGGTCAAAGAGGTCCAGCAACGTGGGGCCCAGGTCGATGGTCTGGACCAGGGCCGAGCGCCGCTCCCCCGCCTTGCGTGTGCGCGGGTCCCACACGAACAGTGGCAGATGGATCGTCTCGTCGTAGTACGGCGGAGCGTTCTTCCCCCACCAGTCGTGCTCCCCGAGCAGGAAGCCGTGGTCGGTGCAGACGATCAGCATCGTGTCGTCCCACATGTCGTGCTCGTCCATGGCCGCCAGGACCCGCCCCAGGCTGTGGTCACACATGGTGAGCAGCGCGGCGTAGAGCGAGCGCACGTGGTCGACCGTCTCGGCCGACTCCGAGACCCGGACGTAGTCGGGCCAGTCGAGCTCGGGGCCGTCGTACCCGGTGTCGTAGAGCTTGCGGTAGTCCTCGTGGGAGAAGAACGGCTCGTGCGGGTCGAACGTCTCGATCTGGAGGAACCAGTCGTCCTGGTCGGCGTTGGTGTGCAGGAAATGCAGCCCGGCATCGAAGGTCAGCGTCTGCGGGTGCTCGGCCTCGGTGGCCATGTAGAGCCGGTTGACCCGGTCCTGACGACGCAGGTCGGCGTTGGTCACTGTGGGTGACTGGTTCTCCGGCTCCGGCGGGTCGGCGACGTGGCCCTTCCACTCGTCGCCCTCCTGGCCGCGGAAGAATTCGAAGCTGCGGAAGCGGGGGTGGTAGGTCGCGCCGCCGTCGACCCAGTAGTGCTGGTGGTCGGTGACCAGATGCGTGTAGATCCCAGATCGGGTGAGCATCTCGGGCACCGAGTCGTCGAAGGGCTCCAGCGGCCCCCAGCCGCGGTGCAGGAAGTTGTGGCGCCCGGTGTGCATCTCCCGACGGGCCGGCATGCACGGCATCGATCCGCCGTAGGCGTTCTCGAAGGTCACCGTGCGCTCGGCGAGGTCGGAGAAATTGGGCGCCTGGACGCCCTCCGCGCCGTACGGCGGTAGATAGCGCCGGTTCAGTGTGTCGTACATGACCACGATTGCGCGCACGTCACTTCACTCCCCGGATCCTGGTGACCGACCACACTCCCACCAGCATCACCACGGCGCTGGCGAGGTAGAGCGCACGATAGCTCTGATCGGTGACGGTCAGCACGGTGAGTCCGACCAGTGGCGCGATCGGCAGGTGCTGTGCGGCGTTGACCAGGCCCAGGTCGCGGGCGCGGGTGCGGGCGTTGGGAAGGACGTCGGTGGTCAGGGCCTGGTCCACCGAGAGGAACGCGCCGTAGCCGACTCCGAGCAGCGCCGCCGCCACCATCGCCGCCGGCCAGGTCGGTGAGGCGGCCAGGGTCAGTGCCGCAGCCACCTGCAGCACCCCGCCGGCCATCACCAGCGGCTTGCGACGCAGCAGCTTGTCCGAGACGACGCCTGCGAAGTAGGTCGCCACGACGCAGAACACCAAGTAGACCAAGGTCAGGGTGAGCACTGCCGTTTCCGGGCTGGGACGGTGCAGCACGTCGTCGACGTAGTAGAGCAGGTACGTCGTCCCGACCAGGTTGCCGGCGTTGATCATCACGCGTGTCGACATCGCCCAGTAGTAGTCGTGGGAGACCGCGGGGCGCGGCGGGGCGAGGTTGCCCCAGATGGTGCCGACGGTGCCGCTGCCCGGTAGGGGTGCGGGCTCACGGACCGCGAGCAGGAAGGGCAGCGCGACCACGAACCCGATCGCCCCGATCACCAGCCAGGCGGTCGGCACGTCGGTGATCACCTCGGTGACCAGCACCATCCCTCCGGCCAGGGCGACGACCTGGGGGACGCCGAAGGCGGCAGAGGCGCGCCCTCGCTGGGGAACGGGCACCTGGTCGGCGATCATCGCGCTGAGGGCGACCAGCACGCACGCCTCGCCCAGGGAGACCAACGTCAGCAGGACGCAGATCAGCCACACCTGCTCCACGGAGCCGACGCCGAGGAACGCCCCAGCTGCCAGTGTGAATCCGCCGAGCGCCCAGATCCGACGCCGGCCCCAGGCCAGGGTGGTCCGGTCGCAGAGGTAGCCCACGAGCGGCACGGCGAGGACGATGACCACCAGCATGATGCCCTGGAAGAGGCTGACCAGCTCGACCTTCCGATCCGGGTCGAGCGACTTGGCCAGCATCGCCAGCATCACCTGGCCCGGCAGCATCACCATCAACCAGAAACCCAGCCAGGCCAGGGCGTAGAGCCACAGCCAGGTTCCACTGACCGGCTGCTGCGGCATCGCCGGCTCGTCCATGGTCGTCATCGAGGGGCTCTCGCCCGGCGTGGTGGTCACCGGCGCACCATATCCACCAAGCCGCCCCCACGGGCGTGGAACGGAGCTTCACACTGGGGGCAGGGACGCGACCGGCCGCTCGGGAAGCATTCTCTGATGGGCGTGGTGGAAGCGCCCCTTCTGGTGGAGCATGGCGCCATGGCGACGCTGCACGGTGCACAGACCTGGTTCGACCGGCCCGCGGCCCGTGACTGGGTGGACACCGCGCCGCTGAGCGCGGCCCGGGAATTCCACCGGAGCCTCCCCGGCTACTCCCCCACACCATTGGTAGCCCTGCCCCCGTTGGCCGAGGAGCTGGAGGTGGCCTCGGTGCTGATCAAGGACGAGTCGACCCGGCTGGGGCTGCCCGCCTTCAAGGTGCTCGGCGCGTCGTGGGCGGTGGCCCGGATCGTCACGGCACGCACCGGTGCGGAGACCAAGCTGCCGGCCCTGCGAGCCGCCGTGGCCGAAGGCGGACTGCGTCTGGTGACTGCGACCGACGGCAACCACGGGCGAGCCGTCGCGCACATGGCGAAGCTCCTCAGCCTGGAGTCGACCGTCTTCGTCCCGGCGGTGATGACCGAGGAAGCCGCGGGCGCCATCGCTGCCGAGGGCGCCGAGGTGATCCGCACTGACCTCGACTACGACGCCACTGTGGCCACGGCAGCCCAGTTCGCCGCGCAGGAGCCGGACCGGGAGCTGGTCCAGGACACCGCGTGGGACGGCTACGAGCAGGTGCCGGCGTGGATCGTCGAGGGCTACGACACGCTCCTCGACGAGATGGACCAGCAGGTCGACGATCTGCCCGACCTGGTCGTCGTGCCGGTCGGGGTCGGCTCGCTGGCCCAAGCAGTCGTGAGCCACTACCGCCGCCGCGACGACGCCCACCCGGCAGTGCTCGCGGTCGAGCCGGACACCGCGGCCTGTGTCCTGCAGAGTCTCCGCTCCGGCGCTCCCGTCGTCGTGCCCACCGGGGCGACCGTCATGGCCGGCCTCAACTGCGGCACCGTCTCCTCCGCGGCCTGGCCGGTGCTGCACTCCGGCTGCGATGCGGCGGTCGCCGTGGCCGACACGGCAGC
>JAKDNC010000347.1 GCA_030452025.1 Nocardioides sp.
GGCCCACGGGTCGGTGCCGAGGCCCTCGAGCATGCGGGCGACATACCAGCTCAGGAAGTCGTCCACCTGGTATTCGCTGGTCGTGTAGGGGCCCGGGATGTAGGCAGGGTCGCTGACCCCGGCCTGGGTCAGGGCGACGAAGGCGCTGTCCTGCTTGTTGGTCTCGCGCCAGACGTGGGTGAGCTGGTCGAGGTCATAGTCGACTCCCTCCTGGGCGTCGGCGTGCACCAGCCAGGTGGTCCGCACCAGGGTGCGGTCCGGGGCGATCGGGAGTGCGGTGAAGGCGACGGCATGGTCGCTCATCACGTGCACCCAGGCGTTCGGCTGGGTGTGGAAGGAGAGCCGTCCGAGGCGGCGCTCGCCGAGGTCCGCGAGGGGCCGGGTCACGAGGGCACGACCGTCGAGGGAGAACGACTCGCCGGCGCCGTCGAGCGCCTCGCGGGCGATCCGGTGCGCGAGACGGGGCGCGACGAGGTCCTCGATGGTGGCGTGCGGCAGCCCGAGCTCGTCGCAGCGCCACTTCAGGTCGGCCTCGGCAGCCAGGAACCGCTCGTGCGCCGGGCGGAGGCGTTCGGGGACCTGATCTGCCTCGAGGCCGTAGGTCGGGAAGAACGAGCAGGAGAGCTCGGGGTGGCCGTCGCAGTGGTAGCACTCGCGGTTGTTCTCCATGACGAGTTTCCAGTTCGCCTCCTCGACCAGGTCCACCTGGGCGGCGACCTTGGCGTCAGCGAGACCGTGCGGAGCGAGGTAGTCGCTGGCGCGGGCGGCGAAGTCGTCGATGTCGGCCGGTGCGTCGACGGCGAGGCAGAGGAAGACGAGGCCGTCGACGGCACGGACCGCGACCTGGCGCAGCCCCAGGCAGGCCGGGTCGGTCCCTTCCGGGAGGCCGGGGGCGTGCAGCAGCCGGCCGTCGGGGGAGTAGGTCCAGGAGTGGTAGCGGCAGCGCAGGTTGCCGACGAAGCCGGACGGCTCGGTGAGCACCCGGGCGCCGCGGTGCCGGCACACGTTGTGGAAGGCGTTGATCCGCTCGTCGTCGTCGCGGATGACGATGATGCTGCGATGGCCGATGTCGATGGTGACGAAGTCACCTGGCTCGCGGACCTCAGCCTCGGTGCAGGCGAGGAACCATTGCTGTCCGAAGACCAGGTCGAGGTCGGCGGCGTAGACGTCGGGGTCGGTGTAGAAGTGCCCCGGGAGGGGGCGTCCGTGCGCGCGGTGGTGGAGCTGCTGGCGGAGCGCTTCCGGTGGCTCCGCAGCTGCGGTGGTGGTGGGTACGTCGGTGGGCAGCCGACGCGGGTGCGGAACGGTGGTGGTCATCGGCATTCCTAGCGCGGGGTCCAACGCGGTGTCTTGTGCCCAGTGTCGACCCAGCGAATGTCGCGCACAATCTCACGGTTTGTGGCGGTGGCATGCAATCGAATTGCATGCTCTGCGCGGGTGCACCCGCGCTCTCAGCGTGGTGTCAGCCGACAGAACTCATGGCCGTCGGGCCGTCACGGACCCGGCGTCAGCACGTTCTCCAGGTCGGAGGCGTCCACCAGTGGGTCGTCCAGGTCGACGACGATGCGCGAGTGTGCCATCAGCCGGGCCCTCCCGGTGATCGTGGAGTTCCACGCCGGGAAGTCGCCGACCCGGGCCTGACTGCCCACGGTGCCGAGGAACCTGTTTTCCCGTGGCGAGATCGTCTCGAGCGTGTCACCCGGGCCGATGTCGCCCTGCCCGGCCATCAGGGCCAGGCGGGCCGACGTCCCGGTGCCGGTTGGGCTGCGGCAGATGACACCGGGGTGGACGTACGTCGCCGAGCGCGACTCCACCTTGCCGTCATCCAGCTTCCGCACCGGGCCCATGAAGTGCACGAAGGGCAACGGGCCGACATCGCCCAGCGACGGATGCTCCTGGCGGAGGCCCGGCCGCGCGGCCCGCACGAACGCGTCGCCGAAGGCGGTGAGGGCAATCTCCTCCTCGCCGGTGAGGAGGAAGTCATGATGTGAGGCGTCAACCATGGCGAAGTAGGCACCGCTCCACACCAGGTCGAACTTCACCGCGCCGTAGTAGGGCACATCGACCGACAATCCACGCTCAGCCACGTAGGCCGGCTCGCCCTGCGTGGTGATCGACTCCACCCGACCGTTGGTGTTGCGCGCGGTGATCCGGGCCAGCCCGGCGGGGGACTCGAGCACCACGTCCTGGCGGCCCTCGCGCATCGGGATCGCACCGGTCTGCAGCAGGGCAGTGGCTGCGCAGATGGTGTTGGAACCCGAGTACATCGGATAGCCCATCGCTTCCATGATGATGTAGCCGGCCTGAGCCTCGGGGTGGCCCGGCTCGACGATCAGGTCGACCGACATCGCGGGGTCGCCGTACGGCTCGGAGAGCAGCAGCCGCCGCAGCCCGTCGCCCTCGCTCTGGAGGTAGCGTGCCTTCTCCAGCGCGCTCTTGCCCGGCAACGGCGCGATGCCGGAGGTGACGATGCGGCTGACGTCCCCACCGGACTGGGTGTCGATCAGCTCGAGGACGCGTTCACGAGACATGCGGCGCTCCCACGGCATCGCCCTGTTCGCCGGACCAGTGGCGATCCGGCACGACGACCAGCTTGCCGATGTAGGTCTTGGCCATGAACGTGCGCTGGGCCTCGTGGAAGTCGGATAGCCGGAAGGTGCGGTCCAGCAGCGGGCGGATGTCGCCGTCCTCGATGTAGCGCACGAGTCGACGGAAGGCGGTCCGTGTCCCCTGGGAGGAGCCGTGCAGCTCCAGCTGCTTGAGGTACATCGTGCGCAGGTCGAAGTCGACCACCGGCCCGCCGATGGCGCCGGCCGTGCAGTAGCGCCCCTCCGGGCGCAGGATCCGCAGCAGGGCGTTGAACATCGGCCCCGCCCCCAGGTCGGCGACGCCGTCCACGGGTCCGTCGACCATCCGTTCAACCTCGCCCACCAGGTCCTCGGTGTCGCGCAGGATCACCGCTTCGGCGCCGATCTCGCGCAGCGCCGCCTCCTTGCCGGCGCTGGACACGGCGTAGGGGATCGCACCGCGGACCCGGGCCAGCTGGATGATGGCCGAGCCGACGCCTCCCGAGGCGCCGGTCACCAGGATCCGCTCGCCCTTGGCCAGTCGGCCGCGGTCGAGCATCTGCTCCGCGGTCAGGTAGGCGCAGCAGAACGTCGCGAGACCCGCGTCGCTGATGTCGGCGCCGATCTCGTAGGCATTCTCCGAGGGCACGGCGACGTACTCCGCGTAGCCGCCGTCGCGACCGTGGCCGATGTAGTCGATGTCGGCCAGGCTCTCGTCGCCCTCGGGGCGGTTGTAAATGCTGAAGTCGACCATCACCCGCTGGCCGATCCGGTCCTGGAGTACGCCGTCCCCGACCGCGACGATGCGCCCGACGATGTCGGTGCCCTGGATGCGCGGGAAGATGAGCGTGGAACGGCCGCGACGCCAGGAAGAGATCTCCGCGGGGTCCGTCTCACTGCCGTAGGCGCCCTCGCGCACCCACACGTCGGTGTTGTTCATGCCGCAGGCATGGACGTCGATCAGCACTTCACCAGCGGCCGGCTGCGGTGTGGGCGCGTCGTTGCTGTGGACCAACTGGTCTAGACCGCCGTGGCCGACGAGCTGGACTGCCTGCATGGTCTTCGGGATGCTCGGGGTCGTCATGGGGCGCCCTCCTTCCGGTTGTTGTTGACGCTAGGGGCGCCGGTCTCCGCGGTCAACGCCAATTGCTTTCGTCGAGCCTTTGCGCAGCTCTACTTCGTATCGTCTCGGTGTGCCCTCGGCAGGCATCAGGCCATGACCGCCTTGGAAGCAGCCGTTGTCAGCGCGTCCGCCTCCGTCGGCCAGGATCGCGTCCGGTCGGAAGGCTTGCCTCCACGAGGAAGACGGCGGTTACCTGGTCTGCTGAGGCCGGCGGAGGAGTTTCTCCGCACGGCACAGGCGCGGGTTGACGACCCCGAGCACGATGCACAGCAGGGTCGACCAGGCCATGTTCGAGTAGAGGCTGGCTTGGGAGCCGCTCAACTCGTGTCGGCCGAGAATGCTGGGGAGAGCAGCAAAGGTGCCGTCGGTCTGGTCGTGCGGGAACGTGAGCGTCCACACGCAGCTGGCCAGCACAATGGCGCCGTTGGTGAGGATCACCGGTCGGGGAGGGTCGCGTGGTTGGAGATCGTCGACAGCGGGAGCGCCCCCGCGAAGAGCACGAACAAGATGCCTTGGAAGGCGATCGCGCCGGCGCGGAGGACTTCGACCTCGGTCAGCCCGGCGGCGACGCCAGAGCAGAGGACGATGACCAGTCCGGTCCACACCAGGCGCTTGGCGTAGGGGTATTCGTTGCTCTTGCCCTCAGTGTTGAAAGTGTTGGCGAAGCTGCCGACGACGGGATCCCCGCCCCGGTCGTTCCCGCCTGGTAGGTGCGCACGATGGCCCGCCTGCGACCGTCCTCGTTGATCTGGTATTCGACGT
>JAKDNC010000009.1 GCA_030452025.1 Nocardioides sp.
TGATCTGGGCCTCCACGAGCACGTCCAGTGCCGTGGTGGGCTCGTCCGCGACCACGAAGTCCGGACGGAGCACGAGCGCAAGGGCAATCATCAGCCGCTGCCGCATGCCGCCGGAGAACTCGTGCGGGTAGGAACGGAACCGGGTCGGGGGGATGCCCATCAGCCGCAGCACCTCGAGCGAACGACGCTTGATCTCGTCCTTGTCCATTCCCTTGTTGTGGGTCCGCAGCGTCTCGGCGAAGTGCTCCGAGATCCGCATCAGCGGGTTGAGCCGGGTCAGCGGCGCCTGGAAGATCATCCCCAGCTCGGTGCCGCGCTTGGCGAACAGCTCCTGCCGGCGCATCGCCAGGAGGTCCTGGCCCCGGAAGGAGAGCTCGCCATCCATCTTGGCGCCCGGCGGCAGCAGGCCGAGCAGACCGCGTCCGAGCGTGGACTTCCCGCAACCGGACTCGCCGACCAGGCCGAGGGTCTCGCCGCGCCGGAGGTCGAAGCTCACCCCGTCGACGGCGCGGACCGGACCGCGCTCCGTTCCGTACCAGATCCGCAGGTCCCGCGCCGAGATCACCGGCTCCGACGGGTCCTCGCCGGGCGTCTTGGCGTCGATGGTGATCACAGGTCCACCTGTCCCTTTCCAGCCTGGAATGCGGCCGCGCCCCTGGGCGGCAACGTGAACGGACGCAGTCGACGCTTGCGCAGGGTCGGGTTGACGGTCTCGTTGAGCCCTTCACCGACCAGGGTCAGCCCGGTGACCAGGAGCACGATCGCCAGTCCCGGGAAGACTCCCGTCCACCAGATGCCTGCACTGGCGTCCGGCAGTGCCCGCTGGAGGTCGTAGCCCCATTCGGCGGCCTCGTTCGGCTGCACCCCGAGCCCGAGGAAACCGAGGGCGGCCAGCGTGCCGATGGCATCGGCTGCGTTGAGCGTGCCGATCACCGGCACGCTCTGGATGACGTTGCCGAAGAGGTACTTGGTCATGATCGTGCGCTTGGACGCACCGATGGCGCGGGCTGCCTCGACGTACGTCGCCTCGCGAGCGCTCACCGTGGTGTTCCGGACCACCCGGAAGTACTGCGGCACGTAGATCACCGTCAGGGCTACGCCTGCAGCGACCACCCCACCGCCGAAGAAGTCGCTGAGCAGGAACGAGAACACGATCGCGAGGAGAAGCGAAGGGAACGCGTAGAGCGCGTCCATCACCAGCACGAGAATCCGGTCGAGCCAACCGCCGAGGTAGCCGGAGACCAGACCAAGCGGCGCGCCGATGAGCAGAGAGAGCACCACGGAGATCAACACGACCTCCACGGCCGTGCGACTGCCCCAGATGACACGGGAGAGCACGTCGTAGAACCCGAAGCTGGTGGTGCCCAGCAGGTGCTCCCCACCCGGCCCCGTGGCCTTCGGGAAGTCCGCGCCTCCCGCATAGGAGGTCTGTGCGAATCCGTACGGCGCTATCCAGGGTGCGAAGAGCGCGAGCACGACGAAGATGCCGACAATGATCATCCCGCTGAGGAGAATCCAGCGGGCGAAGCCGCTCGTCTGCCGAAACGGTGCCGTGAGGCGGTGTCCAATTCCCATCAAAGGAGTCCCATCAGTAGCGCACCCTGGGGTCGATCAAGGCATTGACGATGTCGATGAGGATGCTCACCAGCACCACCACGACGGCGAACAGCGTGATGATCCCCTGCACCGCAGCGTAGTCACGGTTGTTGATGTACTGCACCAGCTCGTTCCCGATCCCCGGCCAGTTGAAGGTCGCTTCGGTCAGGATCGCACCGGAGAGCAGCAGAGCCACCTGTAGACCGATCACCGTGACGACCGGGACCAAGGCGTTGCGGAACGCGTGCGAGCGGATCACCCGAGACTCACGAATGCCTCGCGCGCGCGCCGCCTCGATGTAGTCACCCTGCAGGGACTGGATGACGTTCACCCGGACCAGCCGGATGAAGATCCCACTGAGCAGCAGTCCCAGCGTCGCCGCAGGCATCAGCAAGTGCTCGAGGATGTCCACGATCGCCTCGCTGTTCCCCGCGATGACCGCATCGAGCAGCAGAATGTGGGTCACGGGCTCCACCTCGAAGATCGTCTCCGGAGAGGCCGCCCCGGACACCGGCAACCACCCGAGGGCGCCGGCGAAGAGCAACTGGAACAACAAGCCCCAGTAGAACACCGGCGCGGCGTAGGTGATCACACCGAAGATTCGGATCACGAGGTCGGGGCCGGTGTCGCGCATCCGCCCGGCGATCATTCCCAGCGGCAGGCCGACGACCAGGGCCACGATGAAGGCCGACACCGCCAGCGTCAGGGTGGCTCCACCGTTCTCCTGGACGATGTCGATGATCGCGCGGTTGTCTGTGATCGTCTCACCGAAGTTGAACGTCGCGACGTCCTTGAGGTATTCGAGGTATTGCACGATCAGCGGGCGGTCCAGGCCGAGGGACGCCCGACGTTGGTCGAGCGCGTCCTCCGAGAGCCGGCCGCCCAGGCTGGCCGAGACCGGGTCTCCGGGGGCCACTCGGAGCAGCAGGAAGACGATGGTGGTCAAGAGGAACACCATCGGGATGATCAGCAACAACCGTTGCGCGATGTAGCGCGGCAGCGAGCCGCCAGCAGACGCCATGGAATCTCTCTCGTCGGGAGCGCTCTCGTCCGGGCACGGGCAGGCAGCAGGGAGGGACGCCCAGGTCAGTCGACCGGGCCGCCCCTCCCTGCCGCGATCAGCCGTCCTTGCTGACGGTCCACATCCGGAAGATGAAGGCCGGACCAAGGGTGCCGTCGACGCCGGACATGCCGGGACCCGCCACAGCGATGTTCTTGCCGACCCACGAGGGGATCACGGGAACGTCCTCGGCCACGATCGTCTGTAGCTGCTCGATGAGCTTGTCGCGCGCCGCGGAGTCGGTCTCCGCCTGCTCGGCCGCCACGAGCTTGTTCGCCTCGGGGTTGGAGTAGTTGTTGGCGTAGAAGCCGCCGTCGACCACGAACGGGGCGAGGTAGTTGTCGGCATCCAAGAAGTCCGGGAACCAGCCGAGCTGGAACAGGTCGTAGGCGCCCTCCTTGTAGAGGTTCTGGTACTGCGTCCACTCCGCGCTCTTGATGTCGACCTTGAACAGCCCGCTCTCCTCGAGCTGCGCGGCATACTCGTTGGCCTCGTCCACAGCGTTCGGCCCGTAGTGCGACGGGGTGTAGCCCAACGTCAGGTTCACCGGCGTCTTGATGCCGGCATCCTTGAGCAGGGACTTGGCCGCCTGCACGTTGCTTTCGCCGTACTTCTCGGAGAACGTGTCCTGCTGGCCGGCGAAGCCCGGCGGCACCAGGGAGAACAGCGGATCAACGGTGCCGGCGTACGCCTTCTCAGCGATCGTCTCACGGTCGATCAGCTGCGCTGCGGCCTGACGGATCGGCTTCTTCGCACCGGTTTTGGTGCCGAGCTGGAAGACCCAGTAGCGGATCTCAGAGCCGTCGCCCTTGACCACGTCGACAGAGTCACTGCCCTCGAGGTCGTTGACATCGGTCGGGCTCAACGAGCGCCATGCGACATCCACCTCACCGTTTTCGACAGCCTGCTTCAGCTGGGCCGGCTCCTGGTAGTAGGAGACGAAAACGCGCTCGGATTCGGGTGCCTTGGGGCCGTCGTACTCCGCGCTCGAGGTGAGCACCGCCTGCTGGCCGTCCTTGTACTGCTCCATCTTGAACGGACCGGAGCCGACCGCCTCCTCATTGGCGATGAGCTCGCCCTCGGGGAAGGTCTCCTCGTCCACGATCGCGGACGCGTTCGTGGTGAGCACGAACTGGAACGTGGTGTCCGGCTTGTTGAGGTGGAAGATGATCTCGGCGTCGCTCGGAGTCTCGATCGCCTTCGGGTCGACTGCGCCGTCCTTCCCGGTAATGCTCGCGAGCAGCCCGGAGGCGCCGTTCGGGTCGGCAAGGGCGATGTTGCGCTCGAGGCTGAACTTGACGTCGGAAGAGGTGAGGTCGTTGCCGTTGGCGAAGGTCAGCCCTTCCTTCAGCGTGCACTGGAATGTCGACGGGTCGGAGTACTCGCACGACTCCGCGGCGTCGCCCTGCGGCTCGTTCTCCCCGGCCGGGATGGTGAGCAGCGTCTGGTACATGTTGTACATCAGCGTCCAGGAGCCGAGGTCGTAGGCGCCCGCCGGGTCCAGTGTGGTCACCTTGTCGGTGGTCCCCAAGGTCCAGGACTCGCCGCTCGCGCCAGTCTCACCGCTGGACCCGTCGTCGCCACCACACGCGGACAGCGCGGCGAGCATCAGGCCGACTGCAGCCAGCACCGCAGAGAACTTTCTTCGATTCACATCGTCACCTCACGTCGGGGACTCCCGGTCGGACAGAGAGCCGCTCACGACGCGTAACCTACTCGCGATGTGTGACCCTCGCCACCTGCAGGCGCCGCCGCGAGGTCGCGATCCGGCAACGATTTCAGCCCAAGCGTGCGAGGTCGACCGGTGTCAGGCCAACCAACGAGTCCCGAAACACGCGCCTGTCCCCCTCGAGCACCGGCACATGGTTGGGGATCACGAGGACGGTGCATCCGGCGGCCACCGCCGAACGCGCACCCGTGTTCGAGTCCTCGATCGCCACGCAAAGGGCCGGATCGACACCGAGCAGGGCCGCTCCCTTGAGGTATGGCTCGGGGTGTGGCTTCCCCTGGCTCACGGTGTCTCCGGTGACGACCTCGGCGAACGTGCCCTCGGGCAGGGCCGCGAGGATCGGGGCGACGAACCGGCGATAGCTCATCGTGACCATCGCGCACGGGACCTGCGCCTCGCGCAGCGCCGCGAGCAGCTCCACCGCGCCCGGGCACCACGGCACGGACTGCTCCACTCGCGCGACGACGCCGTCGAGGAGCTCCTCCACGATCTGGGAGGGCTCCAGGTCAAGACCCATGTGTTCGCGTATGTAGCGACCCGAATCGATCAGGTCGTTGCCGACCAGGTTGAGCGCATGCTCCCGGCTCCAGGTACCGCCGTACTTCTCCGCCAGGGCGTATTCGGTGTCGATCCAGTACGGCTCGGTGTCGACCACGGTGCCATCCATGTCCCACAGGACGGCCGCCGGCCACCGCCCTCCCTCATCGGGGCGCTGATGGGCAGGTTCACGCGAAATTGAGGTGCTCAGTTCGTCCTCCGAAGTTGTCCATGCGGTCCGTCGATGCGATTGTCCACCCTGAATCGTAGGACTCTTGCGTTGTGCCGACGAGACCTGAACCACACCGGGAATGGCGGGCTGGGTCCGACCCTTGCAATGGATGAACGCTCAACAGCAACTCACCGCAAAGAGGTCATCCATCGTGTCCAAAGCATTCGAACCCATCGTCGTCGGCAACTGGAAGCTTCCGCAGCGCTTTGTGATGGCGCCGCTGACCCGTAACCGGGCCAAGGGCACCATCCCCGATGACCTGAACGCCGAGTACTACGGACAGCGCGCGAGCGCCGGGCTGATCATCACCGAGGGGTCCCAGCCCAGCGCGGTCGGCCAGGGCTACCTCGACACGCCAGGCTTCCACAGCGACGCGCAGCTGGCCGGATGGAGCAAGGTCGCCGAGGCCGTGCACGCCGGGGGCGGCCACATCGTCGCCCAGCTGATGCACGTCGGCCGGATCGCGCACCCCGTCAACAAGTGCGGTCACGAGACCGTCGCGCCGAGCGCCCTGCCGGCCCCGGGAACGATAGTCACCGCCGAGGGGCAGCTCGACATGGTGACCCCGCGCGCGCTCGAGACCGACGAAATCCCCGGAGTGGTCGAGGAGTTCGTCACCGCCGCGCGCAACGCGGTCGAGGCCGGGCTCGACGGAGTCGAGGTGCACGCCGCGAACGGCTACCTGATCCACCAGTTCCTGGGACAGTCCTCCAACACCCGCACCGACCGGTACGGCGGATCCCCTGAAGCCCACGCCCGCTTCGCGATCGAGGTGATCCGTGCCGTGGCCGAGGCGATCGGGGCCGACAGGGTGGGCATCCGGATCTCGCCTGCCCACAACATCCAGGGGGTGCTGGAGGAGGACGAGACGTTGACCAGCGCGGCGTACGAGACCCTGGTCGACGGCGTCAAGGACCTCGGGCTCGCCTACCTCAGCATCCTCGCCGACCCGCGCAGCCGGCTCGTCGCGGACCTGCGCACGCGCTTCGGGGGTCCGGTGATGCTCAACTCCGGCTTCAGCAACGTCACCGAGCTCGAGGACGTCGAGGCCATCATCGACGAGGACCTCGGCGACCTCGTTGCCGTGGGTCGCCCGTTCCTGGCCAACCCCGACCTTGCCGAGCGGTGGGCAGGCGGTGCGGAGCTCAACGTGCCCCACCAAGAGACGTTCTACGGTGGGGGCGCCGAGGGCTACACCGACTACCCGACGCTCACCAACAGCTGACCCACCAGCCGGATCGTGCAAGCGATCCTCGACGAAGGGAAACACCCCATGCGTGCCGTGGTCTACACCGAGAGCGGTGACTCCTCCGTGCTCGACCTGGTCGAACGGGACGCCGTGGAGCCAGGCCCGGACGAGGTCCGGGTGCGCATCATCCGCGCGGGGGTGAACCCCACGGACTGGAAGTTCCGCGCAGGCGGCATGGGCGCGCTGGCCTTCCCCGAAATCGTGCCCGGCCAGGATGGCTCCGGCGTGATCGACGCGGTCGGACCCGAGGTCGCTGACCTCGCCGTCGGGGACCGGGTCTGGACGATGCTGGCCCAGCACACACGTCCCGGCGGCACGGCGCAGGAGCAGGTCGTCCTTCCCGTGGGCAACGTCACCCGGCTCCCCGACGCCGCGTCGTACGACGTCGGCGCATCGCTCGGAGTCCCGGCTGTCACCGCCCACCGTGCCCTGACCACCTCCGAGGGTGGGCCCGACCGGCTCGGACCCGGTGCGCTGAGCGGGCGGACCGTGCTGGTCGCCGGCGGCGCAGGCGCGGTAGGCAATGCGGCCATCCAGCTCGCGAGGTGGGCCGGCGCAATGGTCATCAGCACGGTGAGCGGCGACGAGAAGGCGGTCCTGGCGAAGGCGGCCGGCGCCCAGCGCACGGTGAACTACCGCGAGGATGACCCGGTCGCTGCGATCCGAGAGCTGGCTCCGGACGGCGTCGACAGCGTCGTCGAGGTCGCGCCGGCGCAGAACCTGCACCTCGACCTCCAGGTGATCCGGCCCCGCGCCACGATATCGATCTATGCCAACAACGGCGGCGACGAGGTCACTCTCAGTGTGCGCGAGACGTTCTCCACCAACGCGCGCTTCCAGTGGGTGCTGCTCTACACGGTCGGAGCCTCAGCGCTGCGGGCGGCCGCCGAGGACATCACCGCTGCTCTTGTTGATGGAGCCTTCGGCGTGGGCGAGGAGCACGGTCTGCCGGTGCACCACTATCAGCTCGAGGAGGCCGCCCAGGCGCACGCCGCTGTCGAGGAAGGCGCCGTCGGCAAGGTGCTGCTCGACGTGGCCGAGCTCTGAGCCCGCTCGTCCAAAACAGCCTCACGACAGGCCTCGGACGAGTCAGTCCTCGGGCTCGTAGGCCAGGTTCGAGGAGAGCCAGCGCTCGGCCTCGGCCTGGGTCCAGCCCTTCCGCTTCGCGTAGTCGCTCACCTGGTCACGCTGGAGCCGTCCCACCACGAAGTACTGCGACTGCGGGTGGGAGAAATACCATCCCGAGACCGCAGCGCCTGGCCACATGGCCATGCCCTCAGTCAGCTCGATGCCCGTGTTGGCCGTGACGTCGAGCAGCTTCCAGAGCGTCTCCTTCTCGGTGTGCTCGGGGCAGGCCGGGTAGCCGGGCGCCGGACGGATCCCACGATATTTCTCAGCGATCAGGTCCTCGTTCGCGAGGGTCTCACCGGTGTCGTAACCCCAGAACTCGGTCCGCACCCGTTGGTGCAGGCGCTCCGCAAAGGCCTCGGCAAGACGGTCGGCAATCGCCTCGAGCATGATCGCGGAGTAGTCGTCGAGCTCCTCCTTGAACTTCATGATCCGCTCGGTCGAGCCGAGACCCGCCGTCACCGCGAACGCGCCGACGTGATCGGCCAGACCGGTCTCTTTGGGGGCGATGAAGTCGCCCAGGGACCGGTTCGGGATGCCTGCGCGGTGCTCGCCCTGCTGGCGCAGGTTGCACAGGACATGCTGCACGCCGGCCCGCGAGTCGTCGGCGTAGACCTCGATGTCGTCACCGACCGCGTTCGCGGGGAACAGCCCGAAGACCGCGTTCGCGGTCAGCCATTTCTCCTCGATGACACGATCGAGCATCGCGACGGCGTCGTCGTAGAGCTTGCGCGCCTCTTCGCCGGTGGTCGGGTTGTTGAGGATGTCGGGGAACTTCCCCTTCATCTCCCAGGCGTTGAAGAAGGGCTGCCAGTCGATGTATTCGCGCAGCTCGCCCAGGTCGTAGTCGGTGAGGACATGGATCCCCGGCTCCTTCGGCAGCGGCGGGACGTAGCCCTCCCAGTCGATCGGAGTGCGGTTCGCCCGCGCCTTCTCCAGCGTCAGCATCGGGCGCTCCTGCTTGTTGGCGTGGCGTGCCCGCAGCGCGTCGTAGTCCTCCTTCACCTCGCTCATGAGCGCCTTGTGCCGCTCGGGGTGGAGGAGGGCAGCAGCGGTCGGCACGGAGCGTGAGGCGTCCTTCACCCACACCACCGGCCCGTCGTATTGCCGGTCGACCTTGACTGCGGTGTGCGCTCGCGAGGTCGTCGCGCCTCCGATCAGCAGCGGGATCTCGAAGCCCCGGCGCTTCATCTCGGCGGCCACATTGACCATCTCGTCCAGGGACGGCGTGATCAGCCCGGACAGGCCGATGATGTCGGCGTCGATCTCCCTGGCCTTGTCGAGGATCTTCTGGGCGGGCACCATCACGCCGAGGTCGATGACTTCGTAGTTGTTGCACTGCAGCACGACGCCGACGATGTTCTTGCCGATGTCGTGGACGTCGCCCTTCACGGTCGCCATCACGATGGTGCCGTTCTTCAGCTCTGCGTCCCCGGGCTGCTTCTCGGCTTCGATGAACGGCAGCAGGTAGGCCACGGCCTTCTTCATCACCCGGGCGCTCTTGACCACCTGGGGCAGGAACATCTTGCCGGCGCCGAAGAGATCACCGACGACGTTCATGCCGTCCATCAGGGGACCTTCGATGACCTCGATCGGCTTGCCGCCGGCGGCGCGGATCTCGGCACGGAGCTCCTCGGTGTCCTCCTCCGCGTAGGCGTCCAGACCCTTGACCAGAGCGTGCGTGATGCGCTCACGGATCGGCAGCTCGCGCCACTCGTCGGTCTTCGCCTCGGCCTTTTCGCCGTTGGACTGGAACCGCTCGGCGATCTCGAGCAGTCGCTCGGCGGCATCTGGACGCCGGTTGAGCACGACGTCCTCGATGCGCTCGCGCAGCTCGGGGTCGATCTGGTCGTAGACGACCAAGGCACCGGCGTTGACGATCCCCATCGACAGGCCGGCCCGGATGGCGTGGAAGAGATAGACGGCGTGGATCGCCTCACGGACCGGGTTGTTCCCCCGGAACGAGAACGAGGCGTTGGAGATGCCGCCCGAGATCCGGACGTGGGGCAGGTTGTCCGTGATCCAGCGCGCCGCCTCGATGAAGTCGACGCCGTAGTTCGCGTGCTCCTCGATGCCGGTGGCCAGCGCGAAGCAGTTGGGGTCGAAGACGATGTCCTCGGCCGGGAACCCGACCTCGTCGACGAGGATCCTGTAGGCGCGCTCGCAGATCTCGATGCGGCGCTCGAGGTTGTCGGCCTGGCCCTCCTCGTCGAAGGCCATCACGACCACGGCAGCGCCGTACTTGCGGCACAGGCGCGCCTGCTCGCGGAACTTGTCCTCGCCCTCCTTCATCGAGATCGAGTTGACGATCGCCTTGCCCTGGATGCACTTCAGGCCGGCCTCGAGCACCTCCCACTTGGAGGAGTCGACCATGATCGGGACCCGGCTGATGTCGGGCTCACTGGCGACCAGCTTGAGGAACCGGTCCATGGCGGCGACGCCATCGATCATCCCCTCGTCCATGTTGACGTCGATGACCTGCGCGCCGTTCTCGACCTGCTGGGTGGCCACCGTGAGCGCGGTGTCGTAGTCGCCGTCCTTGATCAGGTTGCGGAAGCGTGCGGAGCCGGTGATGTTGGTCCGCTCGCCCACGTTGACGAACAGCGAGTCGTCGTCGATGTTGAACGGCTCGAGGCCCGAGAGACGCATCGCCGGGTGCACCTCGACCGGCACCCGGGGAGCAAGCCCTTCGGCGGCCTGGGCGATCGCGGTGACGTGCTCCGGGGTGGTGCCGCAGCAACCGCCGAGGAAGTTCACCAGGCCGCTCTCCGCGAACTCCTTGATGATGGCCGACATGTCCTCGGGCGACTCGTCGTACTCGCCGAACTCGTTGGGCAAGCCCGCGTTGGGGTAGCAGGAGACATAGCAGTCGGCGATCCGGCTCAGCTCGGCGACGTACTGCCGCATCTCGGCGGCGCCCAGCGCGCAGTTCAGACCGACGGCCAGCGGATTGACATGGCGGATGGAATTCCAGAATGCCTCGGTCACCTGGCCGGTGAGGGTGCGTCCCGAGGCATCGGTGATGGTGCCCGAGATGATCACGGGCCAGCGCCGGCCACGCTCCTCGAAGAGCGTCTCGAGGGCGAAGATCGCAGCCTTCGCGTTGAGGGTGTCGAAGATGGTCTCGATCAGGAGGATGTCGGCCCCACCGTCGACGAGGCCTCCCGCCTGCTCGAGGTACGCCGTCACGAGCTCGTCGTAGGAGATGTTGCGCGCTCCCGGATCGTTGACGTCCGGGGAGATCGACGCGGTCCGGTTCGTCGGGCCGAGGGCTCCGGCCACGTAGCGGGGCCGGCCCCCGGTCGCGTACTCGTCGCACGCCTCGCGGGCGAGGCGTGCGCCCTCCCTGTTGAGCTCGTAGGCGAGCTCCTGCATGCCGAAGTCGGCCTGGGCGATGGTGGTGGCCGAGAAGGTGTTCGTCCCCACCACGTCGGATCCGGCCTCCAGGTAGGCGCGGTGGATCTCCCGGATGATCTCCGGCTGGGTCAGCGAGAGCAGGTCGCTGTTGCCCTTCACGTCGCTGGGCCAGTCTGCGAACCGCTCGCCGCGGTAGTCCGACTCCCCCAGGTCATGTCGCTGGATCATCGTCCCCATCGCGCCGTCCAGAATCAGGATGCGCTCAACCAGCGCCGCCGAGATGGCGGCGGTGGCGTCTGGACGGATGGCGTTGGACTCCGACACGAAGGTCCTCTCGTGGTGGTCTTGCCCCTCAGGGGAGGTGGCCCGTCCAGCGTAGGCGTGATGTCCACGCCTTGGACGGTCTTCCCGAATGGTGACACCTCCCGATGACAACGGCGCAATCGTCCCGCTCGTCTAGGCTAAAACGATGATCGAGATCGAAGACCTGCCCGAGCTCGTCCATCCGGTGGTGATCGCCGCCTTCGAGGGCTGGAACGACGCAGCGGATGCTTCCTCCACCGTCATCGACCACCTGATGGAGGTCTGGCAGGCACGCATCGTGGGGGCCATCGATCCTGAGGACTTCTACGACTACCAGATGAACCGCCCCGTCGTCGGCACGGATGCGAACGGTCACCGCTCACTGTCCTGGCCGAGCACCCAGATCGCCGTGGCCTCTCCCCCGGACCTGCACCGTGACGTGATCCTGATCCGTGGGTTGGAGCCGAACATGCGCTGGCGTCAGTTCTGTGCCGAGCTGTTGGCCGCCTGTGACGAGATGGGTGCCGAGCTCGTGGTCAGTCTGGGGGCCCTCCTCGCCGACACCCCGCACACTCGGCCGATTCCGGTGACGGGTACGGCGACCGAGCCCGACCTGGTGGACCGGCTCAAGCTTGACCAGACGTCGTACGAAGGGCCCACCGGGATCGTGGGGGTCTTCCAGGACGCCTGCATCCGCCTCGACTTCGCCTCCGCGTCCTACTGGGCGGCCGTGCCGCACTACGTCGGACAGCCGCCGTGCCCCAAGGCCACACTGGCTCTGATCGGGGCACTGGAGGAGTTGCTCGAGGTCAGCATCCCGCTGGGCGACCTGCCGGAGGAGTCCCGCGCCTGGGAGCGCGGAGTCGACGAGCTGGCCGAGGAAGAAGAGGAGATCGCCGACTACATCCGTGCCCTCGAGGAGACGCGGGACACCACCGACCTCCCCGAGGCTTCCGGCGAGGCGATCGCGCGTGAGTTCGAGCGCTACCTCAAACGGCGTGGCTCCAACGAAGGCTAGCGCTCCTGGAGTGCGAGCCCCAGCGCGGCGTCGAGCAGGGTGCGGATCGTCGATCCCGCCTCGCTGTCCTCTGCAGCGCCGGCCTGGGTGGCCACCACCCACGCGTCCACGGCCGCCGTCGCCCGGGGCGCGTCGAGGTCGTCAGCCAGGGCCTCGAGGACCTCGGCCACCACCGGGGCGGCCGGGGCGCCGGTGCCCTGGGCGAGTGCCTTGCGCCATTCCTTGAGGGTGTCCACGGAGGCGACGAGCTCGTCGTTGGTCCACTCCCAGTCGCTGCGGTAGTGGTGACGAAGCATGGTGAGGCGGACCGCCATCGAGTCGACGTCGCTGTGACGCAGCGTCGAGACGAAGACCAGGTTGCCCTTTGACTTCGACATCTTCTCGCCGTCGTAGGCGACCATCCCCGCGTGGGCATAGATCTTCGCGAACTGTTCACCGTGTGCGACCTGGATCTCGCCAGCCGACATCTCGTGGTGTGGGAAGACCAGATCGCTCCCGCCACCCTGGACGTCGAAGTCGAGGCCGAGATACCTGCCTGCGATGGCGGCGCACTCGACGTGCCACCCGGGCCGCCCGAGACCGAACGGGCTCTCCCACGCGGGCTCGCCCTCACGCTCACCGCGCCACACGATGCAGTCGAGAGGGTCCGCCTTGCCGACCACGTCAGGATCGCCACCGCGATCTGCGAAAACCTCGAGCATCTGTTCGCGGGTCCATCCGGAGACCTCACCGAAGGCGTCGTCGGCGGTCACGGAGAAGTAGTAGTCGGTCCCGACCTGATAGATCGCGCCCGCCTCCTGGAGCTTCTGGATCAGTTCGATGACCAGCTGGATGGACTCGACGGCGCCGATGAAGTCGCGGGGCGGGAGGATCCTCAGCGCCTCCATGTCCTCGCGGAAGAGCTGGGTCTCGCGCAGCGCGATCTCCTCCCACGCCACGTTGACCTTCTTCGCCCGCTCGAGCAGCGGGTCGTCGATGTCGGTCACGTTCTGGACGTAGTGGACGTCGTGTCCGGCGTTGCGCCAGGCCCGGTTGAGCAGGTCGAAGGCGAGGTACGTTGCCGCGTGGCCCATGTGGGTCGCGTCGTAGGGCGTGATCCCACAGACATAGAGCCGGGCGGTGCCCTCGGGGCTGGATTCCACCTGTTTGCCTGTGGCGGTGTCGTGCAGGCGCACCACCGGGCCCTGGGCTGGCAGGGTTGGGACTTCGGGAGCAGACCACGCACGCATGTCGGGAATGCTAACGAACGGCCCTCAGAAGGCCGGCCACGGGATCGCCGGCCAGTCGCCCGAGGGCGTGGGGAAGATCCCGGATTCGAGCAGCGCGCGGCCGCGGGCCCGGAACGCCGCAAGCTCGTCCGGGGTGATCAGGTCGTCGAGCCGGTCATCCAGCGCGTCGTCGACCAAGGTCGCCTCGATGGCCGCACTCTCGGTGTCGGTGATCGCCTCGCCGACCCAGCCCCACAGCACGCTGCGGAGCTTGTTGTCGACGTGGAAGGCGACACCGTGGTCCACGCCGTAGCAGTGCCCGTCGGGCATCGCGATCACATGGCCGCCCTTGCGGTCACCGTTGTTGATCAGGACATCGAAGAGCGCCATCCGCCGCAACCCGGGATCGTCCGCGTGGACCAGTGAGACCGGCTCGTCCTCCGGTCCCAGCGCGTCGAGGACGTGCAGGAAGCCAGCGGGCTGGTCACTCACCCCGACGATGTCCACGGGCGCCCGGTCGGGATCGGGCTCGGCCCACGCCTGGACCATGCCCGGGCCGTGTGGACCGTCCCGCAGGATGGTCGTGGGCACGACGTTCCAACCCAGCGACTCCGATACGGCGTACGCCGCGACCTCACGCTGGGCGAGCGTTCCCTCCGGGAAGTCCCACAGTGGACGCTCCCCCCGCACCGGCTTGTAGATCACCTGGATCCCGTCGATCGTGCCGATGAAAGTCGCGTTGGACGCAGGCATCACCCGTCCGACGATCTCGATGTCGCCGGCGGCCAGCGCCGACGACGCAGGGAGCCCGGTCACGGATCCCGGCGCTTGAAACCGTTGGCGCGCACGCACAGGTGACCGTCGGAGTCGATGGGCTCCCCGCAGAAGGGGCACGACGGCCGGCCGGCCTCGATCACCTGCTCGGCGCGCTGGACGAATGCTCTCGCGTGACCGGCGGTGATCCTGACCAGCAGGACCTCGTCGGGCTCCGGCTCGGCGAAGTCCTCGTCGGCCTGGTCCGGCGTGACCACCGCAGCCTCGTTGAACGGGAAGACCTCGATCACGATCCGCTCGTCGGAGGCGTCCCAGGACAACGTCATGGTCCCCGCCTTGAACTCCTCGTCAATCGGCTGCTCGAGGGGTTCCCTGTCGTCGAGGTCCAGCGGGGCGACCGCCGGGATGACGGCGCGGGTGTCGTCCGAGCCCATCACCTCGTCGAGGAGGTCCTCGATGCGCTCGGCCAGCACAGCGACCTGTTGCTTTTCGAGGGAGATGCTGACCATACGCACGCCCTCGCGGGCCTGGAGGAAGAACGTGCGCTGGCCTGGTTCGCCGACCGTGCCGGCGACGAAGCGTTCGGGGGGATCGAACCCGTGGACGAGTGGTGCCATGTCGCTCACCCTATTCCGGACCGGAGCCGCCACCCACCACGGCATCGTCTCGTGGGGGTGCGGCCCGCTTCCTCGACCGGCCCTTCTTCTTCGGCCGGGCCAGCCACGCCAGGTCGCCCTCGTGCGTGTTGGTCGCGAGGACCTGGGGACGCGTCTGCGTGTAACGGATGATCGACAGCGACGAGGGGTCGACGTTGATCCGCTGGAACAGGTCGAGATGCATGCCGAACGCGTCGGCCAGGATCGACTTGATCACGTCGCCGTGGCTGGCGGCCAGCCACACGGCATCCTGCCCGTGGTCGGCGGTGACCTCCGCGTCGATTCGTCGCACCGTCGCGACGGCACGGGCCATCATGGCCTGGAGCGACTCACCACCCGGGAAGGTCGCGGCCGAGGGCTGCTCCTGGACGACCTTCCAGACCTTCTCCCGCGACAGCTCGGCGATCGCGCGTCCCGTCCACTCGCCGTAGTCGCACTCGGTGATTCCGCGTTCGGTCCGGACCGCGGGGCGCTCCGGTTGGGCCGAGGCGATCGCCTTCGCGGTGTGGCGGCATCTCTCGAGCGGACTGGAGACGATGCGTGCCAGGGTCACGCCGGCCAGCCGGCGCGCCGCGGCCTCGGCCTGGGTGCGACCGGTGTCGTCGAGGCTGACGCCGCTGGATCGTCCCGCCAGGACACCGGCTGTGTTCGCCGTGCTGCGTCCGTGTCGGACAAGGATGAGTGTTGCCATGTCCGAGAGCGTATCGGGCATACGATCGCCAACGTGATCGTCGACAATGCGTTGTACCGCAACGGAGCGCGGGTCGAGTTGGACTGCGACATTGCGGACCTGGCCCAGGTCCGGGCGCGCTGCGACTCCCCCGACAGCTTCGTCTGGGTCGGGCTGCACGAGCCCACCTCGGAGGAGCTGGGGGCGGTGGCCAAGGAGTTCGGACTCCACCCGCTGGCCGTCGAGGACGCCGTCAAGGCCCACCAGCGCCCGAAGCTGGAGCACTACGACGACTCGCTGTTCATGGTTCTCAAGACGCTCTGGTACGTCGACGAGTTCGACGCCGTGGAGACCGGGGAGATCAACCTGTTCGTCGGCTCGGACTTCGTGGTCTCGGTGCGTCACGGCGAGGGGTCGGCCCTGGTGTCCTCCCGCAAACATCTGGAAGCCCACCCGGAGCTGCTCGAGCACGGTCCCACCGCTGTCGTCTATGCGATCTGTGACCGTGTCGTCGACGGCTATGAGCTGGTCGGCAGCGCACTCGAGGAGGACGTCGACGAGGTCGAGGCATCCGTCTTCGCCCCGGGAACGGACCGATGACTCGCCGCGGATCTATGTCCTCAAGCGGGAGATCGCGGAGGTACGACGGGCCGTGCTGCCGTTGCGTGACCCGATCCGCCGCGCCGTCCAGGCCGTCGTACCGGGATTGTCGGACGGTGCCACGCCGTACTTCCGGGACGTGGGAGACCACCTCGGTCGCGTCGCGGAGACGGTCGACAACCTGGACTCGCTGCTCTCGTCGGCCTTCGAGGCGCAGCAGGCACGGATCTCGGTGCAGCAGAACGAGGACATGCGCAAGATCTCCGCTGGGGTCGGCCTGGTGGCCGCACCCACCCTGGTGGCGGCGATCTACGGGATGAACTTCTCAAACATGCCGGAGCTGCACTGGGCTTTCGGCTACCCGTTCGCGATCGCGTTGATGGGGCTGAGCTCGTTCGGTGTCTTTGTCTTCTTCAAGAAGTCGGGCTGGCTCTGAACGTCCCTCAGGCGGCGATGGCGCCGCCGGCCAGCAGCGCCAGCACCAGGGCCCCAAGACCGATCCGGTAGATCACGAACGGCATGTAGGAGTTCGTCGACACGTAGCGCAACAGCCAGGCGATCGCGGCGTACCCGACGACGAACGACACGATCGTCGCGGTCAGGGTCGGCCCCCAGCCGAAGTCGTTGTGTCCGTGCGGGATCTCCTTGAGCTCGAAGAGCCCCGCGCCAACGACCGCGGGGATCGCGAGCAGGAACGCGTAGCGGGTCGCCGCCTCCCGATCGTAGCCGAGGAAGCGGCCCATCGAGATGGTCGCGCCGGAGCGGGAGACACCGGGGACCAGCGCGCAGGCCTGGGCGAATCCCATCAAGATCGCGTCGCGCAGGCCCAGATCCTTGATCGCCCTGTTGCCGGCGCTGGTCCGGTCCGCGATCCCGAGGATCACGCCGAGCACGATCAGCGTGGTGCCGATCACCCAGAGACTCCGGAAGTCGCTCTCGATCACGTCTTTGAGCAGGATGCCGAGGACGACGATCGGCAGCGAGCCGATGATGATGTACCACCCCATCCGGGCGTCGAGGTGGCCGCGGAACTCAGGCTTCACCAAGGACTTCAGCCACATGGAGGCAATCCGGACGATGTCCTTGCGGAAATAGATCAGGACGGCCAACTCGGTCCCGATCTGGATCACCGCGGTGAATGCGGCGCCGGGGTCTCCCCAGCCGAGGAACTCCGGGAAGATCCGCAGGTGGGCACTGCTCGAGATCGGGAGGAACTCGGTCAGCCCCTGAAGGGTGCCGAGGAACACGGCTTTGAGGAAGTCCAGCACGCGCCACAGAGTACGGGGGCCGCCACGCGGATCGAGGCAGCGGCTCATCCATTTCGGCGTGCCTGTGCATGACCCCGACTCCGGGTGGCTACCCTTTCGCCCATGCAGCGACGCGCCCTCGGCTCGACCGGCCTCAAGGTCTCGCGCCTCGGGTTGGGGACCCTGACCTGGGGACGCGACACCGACGAGCACGAGGCACGCGACCAGATGATTGCGTTCGCGGAGGCCGGTGGCACGCTCATCGACACCGCCGCAGGCTACGGCGACGGAGCCTCGGAGGAGCTGATCGGTCGACTGATCGGTGACGTCGTCCCCCGCGACGACGTGGTGCTCGCCACCAAGGCCGGCATCTCGCGTCGCCGTGGCGAGCGAGAGACCGACGCCTCACGCGGACACCTGCTCCGCAGCCTCGATCAGTCCCTGCGTCGACTCGGCGTGGACCACGTGGATCTGTGGCAGGTCCACACTTGGGTTGACGACACTCCTCTGGAGGAGACGCTGACCGCGCTGGATCTGGCCGTCTCGAGTGGCCGGGCCTCCTACGTCGGGGTGTCGAACTACACCGGCTGGCAGACCGCCCAGGCGGCGACCTGGCAACGCGCGGTCCCCGGCCGGGCCGCGCTCGCGTCCACCCAGGTGGAGTACTCCCTGCTGAACAGGTCGATCGAGGCGGAGGTGATTCCCGCCGCGCAGGCGATGGGACTCGGCGTACTCCCCTGGTCGCCCCTGGGCCGGGGCGTCCTGACCGGCAAGTACCGCTCCGGCACGCCGGCGGACTCCCGTGGGGCCTCGCCACACTTCGCGAACTTCGTGGGGACCTACCTCAACGAGCACTCCGCACGCGTGGTGGAGTCGGTGGCTCGGGCGGCCGAGGGGCTCGATTGGAGCCCGATCGAGGTCGCGCTGGTCTGGGTGCGTGACCGTCCCGGGGTGACGGCCCCGATCGTGGGCGCGCGGACGGCCGCCCAGCTGCGCGACGCGCTCGCCCTCGATGAGTTGACTCTGCCCACCCAGATCGTAGAGGCCCTCGACGACGTGTCCGGAGGAGAATAAGGATGGCGGTAACGACCCGGCGGGCATTCCAACGCAACATCGAGTGGGAGTACGACCACGTCACGCTGGCAAGTGATTTCAGCCGCAACGTCGTCCGGACGCTGCTCGCCGAGCGCGCCGAGAAGGGCGGCTGGGAGCTGCGAAGCGTACGCATCGGCAACGACGGCGTACGCCGGGTGGTGCTGCGCCGCAAGATCATCCGCCAGCCGCGCCCGGAGTACATCTACATCTGAGCAAGTGTTGGCCGGCTGCCCCTGCCCCTGCCCCTGCCCCGCGTTCCGTGCAGTGTGCAGGTTTTACTTGCCCCCGGGCGTGCAAATTGCACGGAACGCCCGGCGCCCGGGTGCCCTTCGCCGGTCCCCGGTCGCACTCGGGCACCGGTGCCTGTGGATAGCGCCAGCACAAGGGCTGCGTTCGGGGCATGGTCGTGTCATGGTCTGGCACAAGTGGGATCCGGTTTGCTCTCCACCGCGCGGACTGGTGCGTCCAGTTCCCGTCGATCCGCTCGGGGTCGTCGGCCCCACGCGTGGCCAGGCGCAGGGACCCACGTGGCGTACGACGTCCCGTGGACTCTTCGTGCCGGCCTCGGTGGACCTCAGCGTGCCCGAGCAGCGCATCCTCGAGGAATCCATGCGGCTTCCCTCCACCGGAGCCGTGACCGGGTGGGGAGCTTGTCGCCTGCACGGGGCCAACTACTGCGACGGTCTGGGCGGAGATGGGCTCACGCCGTTGCCCGTCCCCCTGGCGGTGGGTCCGGGATTCACGATCCGCCACGACTCAGGTGTGCGGGTCAGCCATGACCGGTTGCCCGCGGCCGACGTGCTTGTGCGCCAAGGGATTCCCACGGTACGGGCCACCCGCGGCGTCTTCGACATGATGCGCTTCGCTCCAGGCGTCCGCGCCGCTGTGGCAGGTCTGGACATGGCCGTTGCAGCTCGCATCACGTCGATCGAGCGGGTTGCCGTCTGGACCACCCAGCATCCTGGGTGCACCGGCATCGACCAGGTGCGGCTCGCGCTGCCTCTCGCGCGTGA
>JAKDNC010000348.1 GCA_030452025.1 Nocardioides sp.
CCATGCTCAACCGCTGGATCGAGCCCGACCTCCTCGACGAGGTCGACGAGCAGGGCATGGGCTGCATCGTGTTCACCGCGCTGGCCCAGGGCCTGCTGACCGACCGCTATCTCGACGGGGTGCCCCAGGACTCCCGCGCGGCCCGCGCGAACTCTACGATCGCCGGGCTGGACGAGACCGTGCTCGACCGGGTCCGCGCGCTCAACGACATCGCCGCCGCCCGGGGCCAGAAGCTCGCCCAGCTCGCACTGCAGTGGGCCCTGCGGGACCGGCGGGTGACCTCTGCGGTGATCGGGGCCTCGTCGGTCGAGCAGCTCGACACCAACCTCGACGCCCTGGCAGGCCCGCCGCTGACCGAGGAGGAGCTCGCGGCGATCGACGTTCATGCCGTCGAGTCCGGGGTCAACCTCTGGGCGAAGCAGACCGAGGAGTGACCGGGCGCCGGCCCTGATGGCGGGCCGGCCCGGGAAAAGGACTGGAGCGGATGACGAGACTCGAACTCGCGACATCGACCTTGGGAAGGTCGCGCTCTACCAACTGAGCTACATCCGCACGGACGGGAATGTTACTCGACCGGCGCCAGTTCCGGGCGCCGAGGGTCGATCGTGTCCCCGGAGGACCGTCCGGTGAGGCGGCGGTGCACCCACGGGACGGCCGAGGTGCGCGCCCAGTCGAGGTTCTCGCGCACCGCCTGCTTGCGCGGCATCGGGGGCTTCTCGGCGGCCACAGGTCGCTCGATTCCGTGGGGCACGCCCAGGGTGTCGAGCACCTCGCTGGCCATCCGCTGGTGACCGGCGGAGTTCATGTGCAGCCGGTCGTCGGACCACAGGGCCCAGCCGTGGTAGTCCCGGAGTCGCCAGAAGTCGATCAGCGAGGCGCCGTGCTTCTCGGCCAGCTCGCGGGCCAGCTCGTTGTAGATCGCGAACCGGCCACGCAGCGGCGCGTAGAGCCTCGAGGCGCTCGGGTCGTGCGCGGTCCACATGACCAGCTGCGCGCCGGTGGCAGCGAGCCTGCCGAGAGCCTCGTCGTAGCGGCCCATCAGCGCGTCGATGTCAACCTTGGGTCGCAGCATGTCGTTGCCGCCGGCGTAGATGGTGACCAGATCCGGCTCCATTGCGAGGGCGGGCGTCAGTTGCTCGGCGAGCACGCCGTCCAGCTTCCGTCCGCGGATGGCGAGGTTGGCGTGGCGGAAGTCCGGATTGCCGGTCGCGAGTTGTTCGGCCACAAGGTCCGCCCAGCCGCGCAGTCCGTTGGGGCGGGCAGGGTCCGGGTCGCCGACTCCCTCGGTGAAGGAGTCGCCGAGGGCGACGTACCTGTGGAAGTTCGCGTTCTGGGCCATGCCACACATTGTGCCGCGCGGTCCCGCGCGCCTCGCGACCCGGTAGGTTACGACCCGTGCTCCTCTCAGACCGCGACATCCTGGCCGAGATCGACGCGAAGCGGATCGCCGTCGAGCCCTACGACGCGTCGATGGTGCAGCCGTCGAGCATCGACTTCCGGCTCGACAAGTTCTTTCGGGTCTTCGAGAACCACCGCTATCCCCACATCGACCCGGCCGCCGACCAGTCCGACCTGACCCGCGAGATCGAGGCGCAGGGCGACGATCCCTTCATCCTGCACCCGGGGGAATTCGTCCTCGGGTCGACCTACGAGGTGGTCACGCTGCCCGACGACCTCGCCGCGCGCGTGGAGGGCAAGTCCTCCCTCGGACGGCTCGGCCTGCTCACCCACGCCACGGCGGGCTTCGTCGACCCGGGCTTCAGTGGCCACGTGACCCTCGAGCTCGCCAACGTCGCGACGCTCCCGATCAAGCTCTACCCGGGGATGAAGATCGGGCAGCTCTGCTTCTTCAGGCTCTCGTCGCCGGCGTCGCACCCCTACGGTTCGGCGAAGTACGGCTCGCGCTACCAGGGGCAGCGGGGGCCGACGCCGTCGCGCTCGTTCCAGAACTTCCACCGCACGCCGATCGAGCCCGATACCCACTAGCCGATCCAGTACTGGGTCCGGTTGACCCGGGAGGTCCGGCAGTGGTGGCAACTTTGCTCGGTGCCTTCGCCGGCTATCTGTGGTCGCTGGCGGCTCGGGGCCAGCGGACGTCGGTGATGGGTCGTCGATCGCGGGACGTCTGCATCCCGTTGGGCGGCGTCGTGGCTTGCGATAGCGGGTCGGAGGGGGACCCGGCCGATAGCCGACATAGTGGTGACCTCCCAGTGCTGTGGCACGTCGAACTCGGCGGCGAGAGCGTCGCGGTCGAAAGCGCGGAACTGCCGGACGAACAGGCCCAACGACTGAGCTTGGAAGGTCATGTGTGCGACGGCTTGCCTAAGGTCGTAGCTCGCGAACTGCGAAGGTTAGTCCGCCTCCCTGAAGTGCGACACGTGGGCGTTCCGGGAGCCGATCGGCATACGGCGACCCGACCAGGCCCCTCGAGCCTTACGTCGAGATCGTCTCGCAGGGACTGACCTGCTGTGCCCGCTTCTGCGTAAGGCGACGCGCGACCTAAATGTGGATGGAGCGCGCGGCGTTGTGCGCATGACAGTGCCGCCTCGCGGCAGACGAGCACCTGGCGGATGCTTTCCGCGGAGGTGGGCAGGAGGTCGTGGACGATCAGGTGCCGGAGTCCTTGGGCGGCGTCTTCTTGGCGTCCGGCGTAGGTGCTCACAGGTGCACCCCGGCTTCGGTGGCGGCCTCGCGGGTGAGGTCGCGGGCTCGGGTGTAGCGCAGGGTCTCGGCCAAGGTCTCGGACTGTTCGGTGAGGGTGGTGAGCTCCTGGTCGAGTCGTCGTAGCCCGTCGTCCAGGCCGTGGATTTCAGTGGTGCGTTCGTGTTCGGCGCGGAAGAGGCCTGTCTCGGTGAACTCGAGGAAGGCACCTTCGAGGGCAAGGCTGAATTCGTCTGAGACGTCGAGCTCGAGACCGTGGCCGCGGAGGACGGCGAAGAGGGCATCGGCCTCCAGGAAGGGATTGTCGGTGATGTAGGTGATCGGTGCGTTGTAGTTCATGGTCAGTGAATTCCTCCAGGTGAGTGGATCGGCCAATTCTTCTTAGCGTGGATTTCGGTGGCGTGAACTGTCGAGCCGGCGACCTGTGGACAGGACTGCCGGCTTCTAGCCCTGTGCAGTGAATCGGGTTGTCGGCTGTCCAAGGAGTCGGTGTTGACGTGGCCGATGGCCACGAGGCTGTCGCCCTTCTTTTGGTGGCCAATCCTGCGGCGCGGCCTCGCCAGGCTTTGATCCTGTACCGGGCCGGATCGACGGCCAGGAGCATCCCGGCCCTTTCCTCCGGAATCATGTGAGGTTAGGCTGTCCTTACTTCGACAGCCACTTCCCCGAGAGGACGCCCATGAAGCGCCCACACATGTTCCCGGCGCTCGTCGCCACCGCGGCCCTGATGCTCGCGGGCTGCTCCACCGGATCGGCCGACGAGAAGGACACCTCCGAAGCCACCACCGAGGTCCGGGCCGATGCCTTCCCGGTCACCATCGAGCACAAGTTCGGTGAGACGACCATCGAGGACGAGCCCAAGCGGGTCGTCACCGTCGGCTGGACCGACCAGGACAACGCCCTCGCGCTCGGCGTCGTGCCGGTGGGCGCAACCAAGCTGACCTGGGGTGGCAACGACGCCGGCTCCTCCGACTGGTTCGACGCGAAGCTCGAGGAGGTCGGGGGCGAGGCTCCCGTCCGCTACGACGATGCCGACGGCATCCCGTTCGCGGAGCTCGCCAAGCTCGACCCGGACGTGATCCTCGCCACCAACTCGGGTCTCACCAAGAAGGACTACGACAAGCTCACCGGCATGGCGCCGGTCGTCGCCTATCCCGAGGCGCCCTGGGTGACCCCCTGGCAGACCCAGATGGAGATGGTCGGCAAGGCGCTGGGCCGCACGGCGCTCGCCGAAGACGTCATTGCCGAGACCGAGAAGAAGGTCGAGGAGGCGACCGCGGACTACTCTCAGATCAAGGGCAAGTCCCTGATCTTCGGCTACCTCGCCACCACCGACCTGTCCGTGATCGGGATGTACGCCCCCGAAGACCCGCGGGTCTCCCTCATGCACGACTTCGGCATGGTCGACGCTCCGTCGGTCGCCAAGTCCATCAAGCCGGGCGAGTTCTACGGCCAGGTCTCCGCCGAGGACGCCTCCACCCTCGAGTCCGACGTCTTCCTGACCTGGTCGGAGGCTCCCTCCGACATGGAGACCTTCACCGAGCACAACCTGATCGGTCAGATCCCGGCAATCGAGGGCGGTCACTTCTACGCCGAGGAGGACAAGCACGTCAGCCTCGCCGTGACGAACCCGTCACCGATCTCGATCCCCTACGTGATCGAGCACTTCATCCCGCACGTCGCCGAGGCAGTCGACGGCTCATGACCCTCACCCCGACCAGGGCCGACCGGGTCGCCACACCCAGTCGCTCCCGCATCACCA
>JAKDNC010000349.1 GCA_030452025.1 Nocardioides sp.
TTAGGCATGCCTAACCTTGCCCGAATCGTGAGCCACGAAATTGTGCAGTCGGCGAGCCACCTGGTGACTCGCCGACTGCACAATGACTTCGAGAAGCGCTCAGCGACCCGCTCCGCCCAATTCGCTCCCCGCCTGCGGGGCTCTCCGGCACACCTCGCTGACACCTGGTCGCAGACACTGCGGTGCTCGGCGTACCTCCGGATCACTCCTCAGCGACCCGCAGTACCCTCCACATAGTCGGAGTCGTGGCTCTTGACCCAGGCCATGAGCTTGCGCAGCTCGCGACCGGTGGCCTCGATCGGGTGCGTCTCGCCCTTCGCGCGCAACTCCTTGAACTCCGGCGAGCCGGCCTCCTGGTCGTCGATGAAACGCTTGGCGAAGGAGCCGTTCTTGATGTCCTCGAGGACTGCCTTCATGTTCTCCTTCACCTCGGGCGTGATCACCCGCGGGCCGGAGACGTAGTCGCCGTACTCAGCAGTGTCGGAGACCGACCAGCGCTGCTTGGCGATGCCGCCTTCATACATCAGGTCGACGATCAGCTTCAGCTCGTGGAGACACTCGAAGTAGGCGACCTCGGGCTGGTAGCCGGCCTCGGTCAGGACCTCGAAGCCGTACTGCACGAGCTGCGAGGCGCCGCCGCAGAGCACGGTCTGCTCACCGAACAGGTCGGTCTCGGTCTCCTCCGTGAACGTGGTCTTGATGCCGCCGGCACGTAGTCCGCCGATGGCCTTCGCGTAGGAGAGGGCGACGTCCCAGGCCTTGCCCGAAGCGTCCTCCTCCACCGCGACGAGGACCGGCACGCCGCGCCCGTCGACGAACTCACGGCGCACGAGGTGCCCGGGGCCCTTGGGCGCGACCATGAACACGTCCACGCCCTCAGGCGGCTTGATGTAACCGAAGCGGATGTTGAATCCGTGACCGAAGACGAGGGTGTCGCCCTCGGCAAGGTGCGGCTCGATCTCCTCGGCGTAGACCTTGCGCTGGTGCTGGTCGGGAGCGAGGATCACGATCAGATCCGATTCTTCGACGGCCTCGGCCGGGGTGAGGACACGCAGCCCCTCGGCCTCGGCCTTCTCGCGGCTCTTCGAGCCGGGCTGCAGGCCGATCCGCACATCGACGCCGGAGTCGCGCAGGGACAACGCATGGGCGTGGCCCTGGCTGCCGTAGCCGATGACCGCAACGTTCTTGCCCTGGATCAGGGACAGGTCGGCGTCGTCGTCGTAGAACATCTCAGCCACTGGGGACTCTCCTTCAGGTTGGTGTTGTGCTCGGGTTGCGTTGCGTGAGTTGCTTGATCGCTCAGGTGGCGACAGTGGAGTGGGTCGGCGGAGGAGTCGGGACCGGCACCGGCCGGGTGGTGCGCTCGCTGATCGACCGGGATCCCCGACCGATCGCGACCACACCGGACTGGACGAGCTCGCGGACCCCGAAGGGTTCGATCACCCGACGGAAGTCGGCAAGCTTGTCGACATTGCCGGTCACCTGGACGGTGATGGCATCGGGGGCCACGTCGACCACCTTTGCCTTGAACAGCTGTACGGCGTCGAGCACCTGGCCGCGGGTCTCCGCGTCGGCCCGGATCTTGACCATCACGAGCTCGCGGGAGACCGACGCGGGTCCGTCGAGCTCGACGATCTTGAGGACCTCGACCAACTTGTTGAGCTGCTTGGTGACCTGCTCGAGGGGGTTCCGGTCGACAGCCACGACGATCGTCATCCGGGAGACCTCGGGGTTCTCGGTCGGACCGACGGCCAGGCTGTCGATGTTGAAGCCGCGACGACTGAAGAGCCCGGCGATCCGGGCCAGGACGCCCGGACTGTTCTCGACCAGGACGGACAGTGTGTGTGTGCTCATCCTTACAGCTCATCCTCTTCGAACTCGGGCGCCATGTCGCGCGCGTACTTGATGTCGTCGTTGCTGGTGCCGGCCGCGACCATCGGCCACACCATCGCGTCACGGTGCACCCGGAAGTCCACGACCACCGGTCGGTCGTTGATCGACATCGCCTTCTCGATCGTGGCGTCCACCTCGTCCGGGGACTCACACGACAGCCCGACACAGCCGTAGGCCTCGGCCAGCCTCACGAAGTCCGGAATGCGCACGCTCGCGAGCTCCGCCTCCGAGCTCTCCGGCGGACGACGCTGAAGGTCCGTGTTGGAGTAGCGCTTGTCGTAGAAGAGCGTCTGCCACTGACGGACCATCCCCAGCGACTCGTTGTTGATGATGGCCACCTTGATCGGGATGTTGTTGATCGCGCAGGTTGCCAACTCCTGGTTGGTCATCTGGAAGCAGCCGTCGCCGTCGATGGACCACACGGTCGCGTCGGGCATCGCGACCTTCGCGGCCATCGCGGCCGGGACCGAGTAGCCCATGGTGCCGAGGCCACCGGAGTTGATCCAGGGGTTCGGGTTCTCGTAGTCGATGAAGTGAGCCGCCCACATCTGGTGCTGGCCCACGCCGGCGACGTAGATCGACTCCGGACCGGAGATGGCGCTGAGGCGCTCGAGGACGTACTGCGGAGCCAGCGAGCCGTCGTCGGGGGCGTCGTAGCCGACGGGATACTTCTTCTTCACCCCGGCCAGGAAGTCGACCCAGGCTCCGTAGTCGCCCTGATCGCCCAGGTCGGACTCCGCCTGCAGCGAGACCAGCAAGTCGGCCAACACCTCTCGACAGTCGCCCACGATCGGGACATCGGCGTGCCGGTTCTTGCCGATCTCGGCGGGGTCGATGTCTGCGTGGATCACCTTCGCGCCCGGCGCGAACGAGTCGAGGTTGCCGGTCACCCGATCGTCGAACCGGGCACCCAAGCTGATGATCAGGTCGCTGCGCTGGAGGCCGGCCACCGCCGCCACTGTTCCGTGCATGCCGGGCATCCCGAGGTGCTGCGGGTGGCTGTCCGGAAAGGCGCCGCGGGCCATCAGCGTGGTCACCACCGGCATCCCGGTGAACTCCGCAAGCGCACGCAGCTCCTTGGCCGCGCGCGCCCGGATGACGCCGCCTCCCACGTAGAGGACGGGGCGGTGCGCCTCGAGGATCAGCTTCGACGCCTCACGGATCTGCTTGCTGTGCGGTCGGTTCACGGGACGGTACCCGGGAAGGTTCAGCTCGGTCGGCCACTCGAAAGTGGTCTTCTCCTGGAGCGCCGACTTCGCGATGTCGACCAGCACCGGCCCCGGACGACCGGTCGATGCGATGTGGAACGCCTCGGCGATGGTGCGCGGGATGTCGGCCGGGTCGGTGACCAGGAAGTTGTGCTTCGTGATCGGCATCGTGATGCCGCGGATGTCGGCCTCCTGGAAGGCATCGGTGCCGATCGCCGCCGCACCGACCTGACCGGTGATGGCGACCATGGGCACCGAGTCCATGTGCGCGTCGGCGAGCGGGGTGACCAGGTTGGTGGCGCCCGGGCCGGAGGTGGCCAGGCAGACGCCGACCTGACCGGTCGCCTGGGCGTAGCCGGTGGCGGCGTGCCCCGCCCCCTGCTCGTGACGTACGAGGATGTGGCGGATGGAGCTGTCGAAGAGCGGGTCGTAGGCCGGGAGGATGCAACCTCCCGGAATGCCGAAGATGTTTTCGACGCCCGCGCGCTCGAGGGAATTGATCAGGCTCTGGGCACCGGTGACCTCGGTCCCGGCTGCTGCATCCTGCTCGCTCATCCGTTCTTTCCTGCCTCCGCCGCCGTTGCAACGGTCCCGGTCCATCTCTGCTTGCCCAACAAAAAACCCCCCGGCCTGACGGCAACGAGGGGATGACGCGTGTGCGACGAGACGTATGTCGTCTCAACTCACGCGTCGCGTGCGTACAAGAATGTCCTTGCGCATGCGCCAACATTTGCCGCCGAGGTGCCTCGACGTCAAGCCAGTCAAACAGTCATCCCAAATGATGGGATGCACATCCCACTATATGGCACCTCTCAATCGTTCCCCTGCCAGGTGCACAGACAGACCTTGTTCCCGTCGGCATCAGCGAGCACCCAGAAGCTGGGCGCGAACTCCTCGGTGACCAGCGTGCCCCCGGCCGCGAGCGTCTCCTCGACCCGTCCCCGCACCACCTCGGGCGGCACGTGCAGGTCGAGGTGGAAGCGCTGACGCGGCTCATCGTGGGGCGCGGTCTCCTGAAACCAGAGCGTGTCGATCACCCCGGACGGATCGACGATCTCGTCCTCACTGTCCCCTCCTTCAGCAAGGCCGAGCACGGCCCTCCAGAACGGCGCGATAGCCGCCTTGTCCGCGGTGTCCAGCCCGATCTCGAGGGTCGCCACCTTCTCCGGACGCGCGGGTACGCCGGCCTGCGCCGCGAGCTCGCTGATCCGCCGGGCCAGTGCCACGTCGCGGTCGCTCAGCCCGCCGACGTCATGGCTGGTCAGCGTTACGTCCAGGTGTGGATATCGCAGGTCGAGGTCC
>JAKDNC010000010.1 GCA_030452025.1 Nocardioides sp.
CATCGGCGATCCAGTCGGTGGCCGCGAGTGGCAGCCCGTTGTCGAAGACGCTCGAGGTGTTGCCGGAGGACGAGGCAATCACGAACGGCGCAGCCTCGATGCCCGGGTGCGTGGGGTCGGAGAGGAGGCGTACGCCGTCGCGCGCGACCTGTTCGCCGACCCGGGTCCCGCCGGAGCGGGAGGAGAAGACCGACTGGCCCTCATGGGCGACGCGGGCGCCGGCACTCCAGTAGGCGTAGATCATCAGGTCCGCGACCGAGGTCGGGGGCAGGATCGTGTCGTGCCGTCCGGGCTGGAGGTCGATCCGGCGTTCCGCCCACCGCAGGCGGCGTACGAGCTCGTCGTCCAGGGCGGTCGCGGAGACGGCGTCGAAGTCGAGGGCCTGGCCACCCACCCAGGCGCTGCGGGACAGGTCGCTGCTCTTGCCGGTCCAGCCGTAGTAGCCGCTCGGCTGCTCGTGGCGCAGCCGCAGGCCGGTGGAGGAGCCGACGTAGGTGGTCACCACGTCGTGGGACACGAACCCGTAGTGGACGCGGTCCTGCGAACGCCCGAACACCTCTCCTAGCTCGGGGGCGAAGGTGTCGAACACCCGGATCGAGGTCTCTGCCGGCGGGTTCTCCCAGTCGTCCGAGACCCGACCGTCGACCAGCGGGTTGGCATCCTCGGCGGGGTCGGCGAGAGCTGCGGCGGCATCGGCCGACTCGACCAGCGCGGCCACCTGCTCACGGGTGGTGGCGCTGCCGCTGACCGACGCCGCGGCGACTCCTTCGGGACGGTCGTGGAAGGCGATCACCGTCAAGCCCGCGCCCTGCATCACCCCGTTGGTGGTCAGAGTGTTGTTGGCCCAGCGCAGGTTGGCGGCCGTGCTGGCACGGGCGATCGCGATGCACTGGTTCGAGGTGCTGGTGGCGAGCGCGTGCTCGACGAGCTCTTGGGGAGTGGTCACTGGCCTGCCTCGTCGTTGGTGTTGAGGATGCGGACGTCACGAAAGAGCGAGGTCGGGGCGCCGTGGCTGACCGAGGCGACCTGCCCCGGCTGGGCCTTTCCGCAGTTGAAGGCGCCCTGCAGCTGCCAGGTCTGCGGTCCGCCGACGGCTTCCATGGAGTTCCAGAAGTCGGTGGTGGTCGCCTGGTAGGCGACGTCGCGCACCTGACCGGCCAGCTTCCCGTCCTCGATCCGGAAGAAGCGTTGTCCGGTGAACTGGAAGTTGAAGCGCTGCATGTCGATCGACCAGGACTTGTCTCCGACCACGTAGAGGCCACGCTCCACACGAGAGATCAGCTCGTTGGTGTCGGGGCCGTCTGGCTCGGGCTGCAGCGAGACGTTGGCCATCCGCTGGATGGGGATGTGGCCGGGGGAGTCGGCGTAGGCGCAGCCGTTGGATCTCTGGCCGGTCATCTGCGCCATCGGCCGGTCGAGCTGGTAGCCGACGAGCACACCGTCGCGCACGATGTCCCAGGCCTGCGTCTCCACGCCCTCGTCGTCGTAGCCGATGGTGGCCAGGCCGTGCTCGACCGTGCGGTCACCGGTGACGTTCATGCAGGAGGAGCCGTACTGCAGTTTCCCGAGCTGGTCGTGGGTCGCGAAGGAGGTGCCGGCGTAGTTGGCCTCGTAGCCCAGGGCACGGTCGAGTTCGGTGGCGTGGCCGACGGACTCGTGAATGGTCAGCCACAGGTTCGAGGGGTGGACGACCAGGTCGTATGGCCCGGGTTCGACGCTGGGGGCGGCGAGCTTGTCGGCCAGCAGCTCGGGGACCTCGGCGAGCTCGGTGTCCCAGTCGTAGTGGTCTCCGGTGACGAACTCCCAGCCGCGGCCGACCGGGGGCGCGATGCTGGCCATCGAGTCGAACACGCCTGACGCGCGGTGGGTCCCCATCGCCTCGAAGGCCGGCTGAAGCCGGATGCGCTGCTGGGTGGTGCGGGTTCCGTGCAGGTCGGCGTAGTGCTTGTTCTCGTGCACCTGGAGGAGATCGGCGGTGGCGTGCTCGACCGTATCGTGCGCACGGAGTCGGCGCGTCCAGTCGACCAGGACAGCAGACTTCTCCCCGATGGACACCTCGAAGGGGTTGATCTCGTAGGCCGAGCTCCACTCGATGTCTGCGTGCACGGGCTCGGGCGCCAGCTCGATCGGGTCGGCGGTCATCGCGGCGGCCACCTGGGCCACATCGACGGCCTGCTCGGCGAGGCGGATCGCTTCGTCGGTGGTGAGCAGGACGCCGCTGGCGAAGCCCCAGGCACCGCGGTGGATCACGCGGACGCAGAGTCCGAGGTCCTCGTAGCCGCTGGCGTCCTGGAGCACGGCGTCGCGGACCGTCAACGTCTGGTATCTCACCCGTTCGAGCCGGAAGTCGGCGTGGGCGACCCCGAGCTCCCGGGCCCGGCCCAGGGCGGCGTCGGCGAGCCGGCGCAGGGGGAGTGCGGTGAAGGTCGGGTCGATGCCGGACGAGCTCATGGGTCCAACGTAGTGGCCCCGGAGATGAAAGTCAGACGGAGCAGAAGTCAGGCGGTGACGCGCGCGATCGAGACCGTGGATCCGCTCCGGTCCTTGGTGACGGCCAGCTGCATCGGGATCCGGGACCGCATCTCCGCGACGTGGCTGACCACACCGACGACACGTCCGCCGTCGCGGAGGGTGTCGAGGGTGCCCATCACGTCGTCCAAGGTTTCCGCATCGAGTGCCCCGAAGCCCTCGTCGACGAAGAGGGTGTCGAGGTCGGCGCCGCCCGCTTCGCGGGTGACGACGTCGGCGAGCCCGAGGGCGAGGGCGAGCGAGACCACGAACGTCTCGCCACCGCTGAGGGTCGCCGGGTCGCGGGTGTCTCCGGACCACTCGTCGCGGATCAGCAGGCTCAACCCGCCGCGCGTCTCCCCGGCGCCGCGGCGGCCGGTGTGCTCGAGGGTGTAGCGCTGGTCGCTCATCTGGAGCAGTCGCTCGTTGGCGGCGGCGACGACCTGTGTGAGTCGCCAGGCGAGCACGTAGGCCGACAGGCGCATCCGCAGCTCGTTGTCCTGTCCCTTGCCCTCGACGAAGGCGGTGAGCTCGGCAGCCGTTGCGTGGCTCTCCCGGACCGGTGCCCAGCCGCTCAGGGCGGCGTCGAGCTCCGCTGCCAGCCGGGTGAGCCGGGTGGCGCGCTGCGCGGCCAGGCGGGTGTGGGCACGCGCGGCGTCTGCTGCGTCAGCGAGCCGGGCGACGTCGGACTCCACTTCGGCGATGTCCGGGATCTCGGCCTCGGCGGCGGCGAGGACGTCTGGGTCCTCGAGTGTTGCGCGGGTGGTCGTCACGCGATCTTCATGGGTCCTGACCAACTCGGCGAGGCGGTCCACCTCGGCCTGGGGCAGCGACGACCCGAGCGCTCCCTCGACGTCGGAGAAGCCATGCTCATCGATCCAGTCGGCGAGGGCCTGGTCTGCGTCGAGGACGGCGGTCTCGGCGGCATGCCACGTGGCGCGCAGTCGCGACGCTTCGGCATAGGTGTGCGCGGTCCGGTCGAGCCCGTCGCGCAGTGACTCCACGGAGTCGTGGCCGCTGCCGGAGAGCAGGGCGTCGAGCTCGCGGCGGATCCCCTTGGCAGTGGACCCGTCTGCCGCCAGGCGGGTGCGGAGGCTCGCGAGCTCCGTGGACCGCTCGGTCAGCTCACCGTGGGCACGCTTCAACGACTGGGTGGCGCGCGCCAGGGTGGGCTCGATCTCGGCGAGCCCCTTGGCGGCCGCCTTGGCCCCGGTGTGCTCTGCAGCGAGGCGCTCGCGCTCGGCGGCGAGCTGATCGGGCCCGGCCTCGCCGGCATCCTTCTCGAGGACGGCCAGACGCACCGACAGCTCCCGGACCTTCAAGTCGAGCGCCAGCCTGGTGGCTTCGGCGGTGTCGAGGTCGCTGCGGACCTGCTTCTCTTCGGCGGGGGAGGTTGACCCCGGAGCGGGCTCGGCCTTGTGCGGATGCTCGGCCGAGCCGCAGACCGGGCAGCTGGCGCCGACGGCGAGGTCGACCGCGATCTCGGCTGCCATGCCCTGGAGGCGGGCCTCGCGCAGCTCGAGCCAGGTCTCCTTGAGCGACTGGCACGCGTCGACACGCTCGCGAAGGTCTCGGTCGGCGAGGTCGGCCTCGTCACGCAACTTGGACAGGTGGGCGTGGGCCTCGAGACGGGTATCGAGCGTCTTGATGACCTCGGCGAGGGACTGGGCGTCGTCGGCTGCTTTCCGGGCCGCCTCGAGCCGTTGGGGCAATGCCTCGATCTGGCCGGGCAATTCGTCGATGCGGGCCCGACGGGAAGCAACCTGCTCCTCGAGGGCGTTCACGGCCTCGGCGTCCGCTGCGATCCGCGAATCGATCGCCGTCAGCTCCTCCTCGCGGGGCTGCAGGGAGGCGGCTCGGGCCCGGGCGTCGCGCACCTCGGCCAGGGCGGAGTCGAGGCGCTCGTCGTCGAGGTGGTGCAGCCCGTGGTCAGCGGGGGCCTGGTCGCCCCAGTCGAAGAGCGCGTCCTCCTCGAGGAGCCCCAGCGCGGCGAGCGAGGCCTCCGCGGCCGCCGACGCGGCGCGGTCGCGCTGCGTGGCGCGGGTCCGGGCGTACTCGTGAAGCGGACGGAAGGGAGCTGCCCGGCGGGCGACCTCCAGCCGAGTGATGTGTTCCCGGTGGGTCTCGGCCCGGGAATCGAGCTTGGCAAGCGCCGCCGCCGCCGAGGCGTGGCGCCGTCGGAGGTCGAGGAGTCGCCGGGCCTCGTCGCGTCGCCGCAGAGCCGTGTCCGCTGCCGCGGTCGCAGTCGCCGAGCGCTCTCGGGCCTCGGTCGCCGTCGTGCCGGAGCTGGCGACCAGCTCAGCGACCCAGGCGGCCAGCTGTCCCGAGGCGGCCACCGGTGTCGGGTCGGATGCGGAGTCTTCGGGCCAGTCTTCGGGCAGGGGCTCACCGGAGGCCTCCAGAAGCCTACTGACGGTCCTCGAGACTCCCTGGAGGTGGTCGCGGGACTCCCGGTGGAGCCGGCGGGTGCGCTCACGCAGCCACTTCTCGATGTCCTCGAAGCGCTGGGTGGAGAAGAGCTGTTGGAGCAGAGTGTGCCGGTCCTCCGACTTGGCCCGCAGGAACGCCTGGAAGCGACCCTGGGGGAGCATCGCGACTTGGCAGAACTGGGGCATCGTCATCCCGAGGAGGTCGGTGACCAGCTGGCCGGCCTCGTCGATCCGGCCGGTGAGCAGCACCCACTCGCCGCTGATCCGTTCCTCGACCAGGACCTTGGCATTCTCCGTGGTGGTGCCGGTGCCACGCTTCTTCGGACGGTCCCACGCCGGGGACCGGGACAACCGGAACGGGCGGCCGGCCAGCGTCGCCTCGAGAACGACCCGGGGCGCGAGCGTCGGCTCGGCGGTGTCGCAGCGGAAGCGCTTGGCGTGGTTGCGGTCGCCGGGGACGTCGCCGTACAACGCGAAGCACACCGCGTCGAGGACAGAGGTCTTGCCGGCGCCGGTGGGTCCGGAGAGCAAGAACAGCCCCGCTCCCGACAGCTCGTCGAAGTCGACCCGGACGGTCTCGGCGAAGGGGCCGAACGCGGTGATGTGGAGCTCGTGGAGGCGCATCAGCTCACCTCCTGATCCAGGTCGTGGTCGGGGGAGCAGGAGTCGCAGGCGTCAAGGAGCAGCGCGGCCTCTTCGCCACTGGCGGGGCGCCCCCGCAACTCGGAGACGAAGTCGAGGGCGATCGCGTGGTCGGACTTCCCGGGCTCGGGACGGATGGTGCGCAGCCCCGGATGGGGCCCTCCGTCGGGCTCGAAGGAGAGGACCAAGGCATGGGGGAACCGCTCGCGGAGCCGGTCCATCGCCCCGGCCGGACGGAGCGGGTCAGTCAGGGTGACCTGGACCCAGGCGTCCTCGTCCACAGCCAGCGCGGGATCGGTCAGGAGGGTGTCGATCTCTCCTCTCAGGCGCGCGAGGCGGCGGGGGACCGGCGCCTCGATGAACTCGGCCGTCGAGAGTCCGGATGCGTCGAGATCCACCAGCCAGGAGCCCTTGAGATGGGTGCTCTCGGAGAAGGAGTAGGCCAACGGGGAGCCGCTGTAGCGGATCGAATCGGTGAGTGTGTGGCGACCGTGCAGATGGCCCAACGCTGTGTAGTCGATCCCGTCGAAGACGTCTGTCGGGACCATGCTCACCCCGCCGACGCTGATGTCGCGCTCAGAGTCGCTCTGACTGATGGGGCTCTCGCTGATGGAGCTCTGGCTGTCCGCCCCCAGGTTGCCGGCGACGAAGGCATGGGCCATCACCACCGACCGGGTCCCGGGCCAGCGCGAGGCGAGGTCGGCACGGACCCGGCGCATCGCCTCGGACAGCGCGGCCTCGTGGCTGCGTCCGGCCAGCTGCCACGGCTCGCGGACGTGATCGGGGTCGAGATAGGGGAGGCCATAGACGGCGACCGGGCCGTGGGCATCGTCGACCAGGACCGGCCTGCCGACCGAGGAGGCACGCGTCCGCACGAACACCCCCGCGGAATCCATCAGCTCCGCGCCGAACCCGAGCCGCATGGCGGAGTCGTGGTTGCCGCTGGTCACGACCAGGTCCGCGCGCGACTTCGCGATCCTGGTGAAGGTCTCGTTGGCCAATCGCACAGCGTCGACCGGCGGCAGCGCCCGGTCGTAGACATCCCCCGAGAGCACCACAAGGTCCACCTGCTCTGTCGCGATGACCTCGAGCAGGTGGTCGACGTAGGCCGCCTGGTGATCGAGCATCCCTTCCCGGTGGAAGGAGCGCCCGAGGTGCCAGTCGGAGGTATGAAGGATGCGCACAACTAGAACCTAGAAGGAGCCACCGACAGTCACGGGGAGGGCACGCCGAAGCGGGTGCGTACGGCGACCCGTCGACGCAGTTCGTCGGTCATGTCCACCAGGTTCCGTCGCACGGTCAGGTCCAGTCCGTCCCTGCCGATCACGGCCTCCGCCAGTCCCACGGTCCGCGTCGACAGGGACGTGATCGGGAACCACGCTTCGGTGACGTCGCCGAGCACCCAGCCGGAATGCACCCGGGACGCGACGGGGATCTCGGCGAAGTAGCGGTCGACGTACTTCGCGGTGAACTCCTCCTGGCCGGCTCGCCAGAATCCGAGTCCGCACGCCTCTAGCTCGTAGTTGCTGGCCGGGACCTCGCCGGTGAACCTCTGCCAGGCCCATGCCTTGGCCGTGGCGGACGGCAGGCTCGCGACCGCACGCGCGTGGTCGACGGCGGCCTGCGCCGTCGCCGCGGCGTTGCGCTCGGCGTCCAGGCCGGGGAGGTCGATCCCGCCGACGGAGGCGAGCCGGACGAGGACCCGCCAGCGCAGGTCGTCGTCGAGGTCGATTCCGTCCGGGATGCCCGCACCGTCGAGCCAGCCCCGCAGTGCGGTCGTGTCCACGCAGGAGCCGACCGCCCCCTGGAATGCCGCAAGCTGGCGGGTACTGCCCGCCGCGGCGGCCTCGAGCACGGTCAGGGCGGCCGTGTGGATCCGTGCGAGGGCAACCTCCGGGTCGGAGGACAGCGCGGCCACCTTGCCCGTGAGTAACCGAAGAGTCATCTTCAGGGCGTCGTCGTGGGTCTCGCCGGGCAGCGACGCCTCAGCGAGCGCGAGCACGTCGTCAGGGGAGACCTCGGCGTTGTGGAACGCGGAGCCGACCGAGTTCCAGATCCCTGACCTGATGGTCGGATCGTCGGTCGCGCCGATGGTGTGGCCGAAGACCTCGACCGAGTCGGTGTCCGGGAGCGGGAGCGCCCACGTGTCCTGGGCAGGGTCGATCAGCAGCCCCTGGCCGGGAGCGACCTCGACCGGAACCGAGTCGTCGTCGATCGTCAGCGCGGAGATCGCCCACTCGCCGCGGGGCGTCGAACGGGCGATCTGGACGGTGTGCTCTCGGACGGCAGGGTGGCCCTCGGGCGACGTACGGGTGATCACGCCCGCATCACGGTCGAACCTGAGCGTGTCGGGGCCGGCGGTGCGCAACCAGTTGCTGGTGAACGACGACAAGTCGCCCGCCCCTGCGCGGTCCCAGGAATCGAAGAGATCGGCCATGGTGGCGTTTCCGAAGCGGTGCCGGGTGAAGTGATCGATCGCGCCGGCGAAGAAGATGTCGTCGCCGAGTCTGGCGTTGAGTTGCTTGAGGATCGTGGAGCCCTTGGCATAGGAGATGCCGTCGAAGTCCTGGAGCGCAGCGGTGGCGTCCACGGCGCCATTGCCGGCCACTGGGTGGGTGCTGGGTCGCTGGTCCGCGATCAGGCCCCACTGCCGGCGCGTGTAGGAGACGTGCACCCACGCGTCGTCGTACTCGGTGACGTCGGCGGCGACCCGGTTGCCCATGTACTCCGCGAACGACTCGTTGAGCCAAAGGTCGTCCCACCACTTCGGGGTGGTGATGTTGCCGAACCACTGGTGAGCCATCTCGTGGGCAACCGTGGTGGCCCGCTGGATCCGCTCGCTCCGGGTCACCTTGCTGGTGAAGACCAGCGGATCGCGAAAGGTGATGCAGCCCGGATTCTCCATCGCCCCGGCGTTGAACTCCGGCACGAACGCTTGGTGGTAGTTGCCGAAGGGGTAGCGGATCCCGAACAGCCGATGGAACTCGTCGAAGCACTGCTTGGTCATCGTGAACAACTCTTCGGCGTCCCTGTCGAGGTGCTCGGCGATCGACTGTCGGGCGCTCAGCGAGAGCGGGATGCCGTCGTGCTGGTCGTGGACCATGTGCCACGGGCCCGCGACCAGGGTGACGAAGTATGTCGACAGCGGCAGGCTCTGCTCGAACTCCCACAACGTCGAATTTCCGGGGCCGGCCCCGACCTGCTGGCCGGGAGCATTGCCGATGACCGTCCAGTCGGCCGGCGCGGTGACGTGAAAGGTGAAGGGCGCCTTGAGGTCGGGCTGGTCGAAGCAGGCGAAGATCGACGGCGCCGCGTCCATGAACGACATGCCGTAGACATAGTGGCGCCCGTCAGCCGGGTCCACACTGCGATGCAGTCCCTCACCGTCGGTGCGGAAGGGCATCACCGCGTCGACGACGAGCTCGTGTTCGCCGTCGAGCGTGGTGAGCGGGAGCCGTCCCCTGACCACCCGGTCGGGGGGCAGGTCCTCGCCGTCGAGCAGGATCCTGTTCACCCGCGTCGCCTTGAGGTCCACGAAGGTCGAGCCACCGGTGCTGGTGAAGCGGATCGTGGTGATCGAGGGGAACGACTTCTCGTCACGTGCGAGATCGAGCCGGACGTCGTACGACGTCACCCGGATCATCTCGAAGCGCGCACGGGCCTCGGTGAGCTGGAGACTGCGGTAAGGGGATTCGGAGTTCGCCACGCTCACCACCCTAGGCCCGGAACCGCCGCCGGATTCCCCGCCTACCCGGGGATACCGGCACTTCCCGGCCGATGCTTCCGCCGGGAAGTGCCAGATTCAGCGGGTACCCGGGGAAACCGGCAGCCCCGCCCCAGGGTTCAGCCCCCTCGGCCACGGGAGCGGGCTCAGCCCAGGTTGACCAGCATCTTCCCGGTGTTGGCGCCGCGGTGCAGGTCGAGGAACGCGTCGACGGCGTGGTCGAGCCCGTCGACGAACGTCTCGTGATGGGTGATCTTCCCCTCCGCGAGCCACGGCCCGACGGTGTTGAAGAATTCCGAGGCGAGGTCGTTGTGCTCACCCACGATGAAGCCGCGCATGGTGAGCTTCTTCTGGACGAACATCATCATGTTCCGCGGCCCGGGCGTGGGCTCGGAGGAGTTGTAGGACGAGATGGCTCCACAGGCCGCGATCCGGCCATGGTCGCCCATGTGGGAGATGGCCGCCTCGAGGTGGTCGCCACCGACATTGTCGAAGTAGACGTCGATGTCGGGCATGGCACCGAGCTGCTCCGCGATGGGCGCCTCCTTGTAGTTCAGCGCCTCGTCGAAGCCGATCTCCTTGAGCCACGCGACCTTCTCCGGTGACCCGGCCGAACCGATCACGGTGCCGGCGCCCAGGTTCTTCGCGATCTGCCCGGCGATGCTGCCCACGGCCCCCGCAGCACCGGAGATGAAGACCACGTCACCCTCCTTGAACTGCCCGATCCGGGTGAGACCGACGTACGCCGTCAGGCCGGTCATCCCTAGGATCCCGAGGTACGTCGACGCGGGCGCGACATCGGTGTCGACCTTGCGGACGGCCCCTTCGTCGAGAAGCGCGTGCTCACGCCACCCGAAAGCGTGGAGTACGACGTCCCCGACGGAGACCTCGTCGCTCGCACTGGCGATCACCTCGCCGACGGCACCGCCCTCGAGCGGCGCGTCCAGGGCGAACGGAGGGACGTAGGACTTCGAGTCGTTCATCCGGCCGCGCATGTAGGGGTCGACCGACATCACCGTGTTGCGCACGAGCACCTGCCCCGGAGCCGGATCATCCAGCTCGGTCGTGACGGTGCGGAAGTTGTCGTGCGTGGGCCAGCCGGTGGGGCGGGAGGCAAGGTGGATTTCGCGGGTGGAAGTAGGCATGGATTCGATCCTGCCACGCCCCGCAACCACGTTCGAAGAAGGTGCCTGAGATCACCCCGGAACTGGTCGAAACGGCGCGGGGCAACACCTAGAATGTAAGAGGCAAAGAAGCCAAAACACTTATTACACTTCGAGGTGCGCCGGGAGCGGCGCGGAAGGCAGCGCAGAGACCATGAGGACGCAGCAGTACCTGGCCCGAGGAATCATCACGGGACGGGTGCACCAGAGTCAGGACCCAGTAGTCCTGCGAGGTCTCGCGATCAACCGGGCCGAAGCCCGCCGTGACCGCCGCCGTTCGCGCGACGCCTGATTCACCGACGCATCAGGCAGGGCCCGGGGAGAATCTCCCCGGGCCCTCGCACATTTCCCGTACTGACATTTGTCATGGCGAGGACGTGATGCACGGACGAGGCACGGACGCCACAGCTGGGTGAGGCTGTTGGCATGACGACAGAGATCATCGGAGCAAGTCAGGAGTTGGCCGCGGTCGCCCTGCGCGGCGTGACCAGGAAGTTCGGTGACGTCGAGGCGGTGCGTGGCATCGACCTGATGCTCCGACCCGGCGAGATCGTGGCCTTCCTGGGACCGAACGGCGCTGGCAAGACCACGACGATCGACATGATCCTGGGCCTGGCCGTTCCCACCACGGGCAGCGTCGAGGTCTTCGGCCTCACTCCCCGTCAGGCGATCGCACGTGGCCTGGTCTCGGCTGTGATGCAGACCGGCGGCCTCCTCAAGGACCTCTCCGTGCGCGAAACGGTGGAGTACACCGCCAGCCTGTTCGCCGACACCCAGCCGGTCGGCGTCGTGCTCGAGCAGGCCGGGATCACCGGCATCGCCCGACGCAAGGTCGCCAAGTGCTCCGGGGGTGAACAGCAGCGACTCCGGTTTGCGATGGCGCTGCTCTCGGACCCCGCTCTGCTGCTGCTCGACGAACCCACCACGGGGATGGACGTCGAGGGTCGGCGGTCGTTCTGGAGCTCGATCCGGAAGGATTCGCAGGGCGGCCGGACTGTCCTGTTCGCCACGCACTACCTCGAGGAGGCCGACCAGTACGCCGACCGGATCGTGCTGGTCAGCCAGGGCCGGGTGGTCGCCGACGGCACCGCGGCCGAGGTGCGTGCCCTCGCCTCGGGCAGAACCATCCAGGCGACGCTTCCCGACGCTCGGAGCGACGGCCGGCTCGATGAGATCGGGCGTCTTGCCGGGGTCGAGTCCGTCGAGGTGCGCGGTGACCACCTGCGCATTCGTGCCGCCGACAGCGACGCCGTCGCCCGCCACCTCCTCCGCCACACCGATGCGCGCGATCTGGAGATCACGGCGCAAGGCCTGGAGGAGGCCTTCCTTGACCTCACCGGCCAACACGACACAAACACGGGGAACGGAGTCACCCGATGAGCACCATGATCGACCCGGCCACCCGTCGCGTCCCGCCGCGGGGCGGCTTCAACGCCACGGTCCTGAGGATCGAGTTGCGCCGGATGCTGCGCAACCGGCGCACCATCATCTTCACGCTGGTCTTCCCCGCAGCGATGTTCCTGGCCATCGGTGGGACCGTCGACTGGACCGTGGATGCCGGCCACGGCAACGTGGGGGCGTACATCATGGTGGCGATGGCGCTCTACGGAGCCGCGCTGACCGCTGCCTCCGGGGGAGCCATGGTGGCCATGGAGCGCTCGGTGGGGTGGTCCCGCCAGCTGCGACTCACTCCGCTCAGTCCGACGGTCTACATCATCATGAAGGCGCTGCTTGCGTTGGTTCTCGGCGCGATCGCGATCGCGGTCGTCAACATCGTCGGTGTGATCCAGGGCCGCCCATCCATGCCGGTGGGTGTGTGGATCGCGTGTGCGTTGCTGACCCTCCTGTGCACCCTGGTCTTCGCGGCTCTGGGGGTCTTCGTGGGATACATCGTGCCGGGGGAGAACGCGATGCAGATCCTCGGGCCCGGTCTCGCCCTGCTGGCTTTCCTGGGAAACGTCTTCATCCCCCTGACCGAGGGGTCGATGATCTACCACGTCGCTGAGCTCACGCCGATGTTCGGCGTGGCCGAGGTGAGCCGGTCGCCGTTGACCGGCGACCTCAACTGGGTCGGCGTGGTCAACACGGTCGTCTGGCTGGCGATCTTCGTCGCCGGTGCGGCGTGGCGGATGAGCAAGGACACGGCCCGCGTCTGAGGTGGCTACCGTGGATCCCATGACTGACCACCCCGTGCCTGCCGGCAGACGCGCGCGCCCGGGGTGGGCCGGACTGGCCTTCGCTGCGGTCTGGCTGTTCTACCTGGCCGACCCGTTCGAAGCGGCGGTGAAGGTTCGCGACCAGCCCGCGGGATGGACGGGCATGCTTGCGATCGGGGCCTTCGCAACGGTCTACCTGGTTTCGTTCCAGCTGGTGCAGATGCGTCGCCTGATGCTGGCCGCCGGCGCACCCCGGGCACTCGCGGCCACCTTCCTCGCCGCCGAGGCCGGGCTGGCCGTGCTGATCTGCGTGCTGGTCGGACAGCCGGGCACCGCCACCGTGGTGTACATCGCAGTGATGTCGGTCTTCTTCCTGCCACTGCGCTGGGGAATCGTAGCCGCAGTGCTCTCGGCTGCCACGGCGTACGCCGCAGGGTTCGTCGTCGCCGGCTGGACAGAGGAACGAGGCCTGTTGTTCGGGGCACTTGCCGCGACTCTGGCGGTCTGGGGGATCCGCAACGTCATCCAGCGCAACGCGGACCTGCTCGAGGCCCGCGAGGAGAACGCCCGACTCGCCGTCGCCGAGGAGCGGAACCGGTTCGCCCGCGACCTTCACGACATCCTGGGCCATTCGTTGACCGTGATCACCGTGAAGGCCGAGCTGGCCCAGCGGCTCGTCGACGTCGACCTCGACCGGACCCGTGCAGAGCTGGCCGACCTCGAGCGTCTCAGCCGCGACGCGCTCGCCGACGTCCGCCGGGCGGTCGATGGTTATCGCGAGCTCACCCTCCCAGGGGAGCTGGCCCGGGCACGGATCGCCCTGGAATCGGCCGGGATCGACCACCAACTCCCGAACTCGACCGACGAGGTGCCCGGTGACCTGCGCGAGCTGTTCGCCTGGACCGTGCGCGAAGGAGTCACGAACGTGGTCCGGCACAGTGCCGCGCGCGAGTGCCGGGTCACGATGGCATCGGACGCAGTCGAGGTCATCGACGACGGCCGCGGACTCCTGGACGGCTCGGTCCCTGGCAACGGCATTCGTGGACTGGGCGAGCGCGCCGCGGCGATGGGCGCCTCCGTCATCACCAACGTGCCGCCGGACGGCGGCTACTCACTGCGGGTGGTGGTCCGATGAGCAGGCCGATCAGGTTGCTGCTCGCCGACGACCAGGCACTGGTGCGCGGCGCGTTGTCTGCGCTGCTGAACCTCGAGCCCGATCTGGAGGTGGTCGCCGAAGTGGGGTCCGGTGAGGCGGTGCTGGACGCTGTCCTGGGTCACCGTCCCGACGTTGCCCTGATCGACGTGGAGATGCCCGGCCTGGACGGGATCGCAGCGACAGAAGAGGTCCGTGCTGCCGCGTCGGAGACCCGGGTGCTGATCGTCACGACCTTCGGCAGACCTGGTTACCTCAGGCGAGCGCTGCTGGCCGGCGCCTCCGGCTTCGTGGTGAAGGACACACCGGCGGGACAGCTCGCGGACGCCGTACGCCGGGTGCATGCCGGCCTGCGGGTGGTCGACCCGGTTCTCGCGGCGGACACACTGGTCGCCGGTGACTCTCCGCTCACCTCCCGGGAGACCGAGGTCCTGCGCGCCGCGCAGGACGGCGCCCGCGTGAGCGTCATCGCCAAGCGCGTCCACCTCAGTGAGGGGACCGTGCGCAATCACCTGTCGGCTGCGATCGGCAAGACCGGTGCAGCGAACCGTGGTGAGGCGGCGCGCAGCGCCGAGGCCAACGGCTGGCTCTGAACCCTCTCCCCGGAGCGCACGAAACGGCCCGGAGCAGGGCGCTCCGGGCCGCTTCGGTGGTCTGTCTCAGGCCTGCTGTGCAAGGGCGAACTGGACGCCACCCTGCTCGTCGACCGCCGCGTCGAGGACCTTGTCGTCGAGCTGGTCGGCCGAGTTCTCGTCGAGGAAGACGGTCGCTCCATCCTGCTCCACGACCTGGTCACCCGCCTCTGCCGCTGCGGCCGCGTTGACGGCGAAGGTGGGCTCGGGTGCGTTCTCGCTGGTGATGCGGAGTCCTGCGGTCTCGTCACCGCCCTGGGTGGCGATGTTCTTGACGATCGTGCTGGCGTTCTCGGTGAGGGTGAGCATCTGGCTCTCCTTCGCAGATTGCGTGCATGAATGCTCCACCATTGCGCGGACGCCCCCATGACGCAAACGCGGCGTGTCGGGAGCGGACTGGCAGGATCGGTCCCATGAGTGAGAGCGAGACACAACGGAAGATCGACTTGACCAAGATCGGCGAGGGACGTTACAAGGCCGTCAATGCGCGCGGGGGACAGTTGCCGATCGGCACCGGTGAGGATCCGGACTTCACCCCGGTCGAGCTGCTGCTGGCCGCGCTGGCCGGCTGCAGCGGGATCGACGTCGACGCCATCACCGGAAAGCGGGCCGACGCGCTGTCGTTCGAGGTGAGTGCCTCGGGCGACAAGGTCCGCGACGAGCACGGGAACCACTTGACCAATCTCACGGTGAACTTCGACGTCACCTTCCCCGACGGTGAGGACGGGGACCGGGCCCGGAAGGTGTTGCCGCGATCGATCGCGCAGAGCCGGGACCGCCTCTGCACGGTCAGCCGCACCGTCGCGGTAGGAGTGCCGGTGGAGTTCAGACAGGATCGCTGACCACTGCACCGGTAAAGTCAGTGCATGGAGAGCAATGTGCGAGACCCTAGGGCCGAGGAACGGGCCGAAAGTGTGGAGCGTCTGATCAAGGCCGGGCCCGCCCAGGTCTTCTCCGTCATCTGCGACATCCGTCGCCATGCTGCCTTCGACGGGTCCGGGATGCTGCGCGGCGAGCCGCGCGGTCCCGACCGTCTCGTGCTCGGATCCCGGTTCACCATGGGCATGAAGCAGAAGGGCGCGCCCTATCGGAGCATCAACACCGTCGTGGAGTACGCCGAGGACGAGTTGATCGCGTGGGAGACGGCCGGGGAGTTCCGCGGCCGCAAGTTCGTCGGCGGTCAGCGTTGGCGCTACGAGCTCACACCACAACGGGGAGGGACGCTCGTGAGTCACTCCTACGTCTGGGGCTACGCGACGCTTCCGAAGCTGACGGTCCAGCTGCCCGGATTCCCGGCGAAGATGCGCACGTCGATGGTGCACTCGCTGGCCAACCTGGAGCGTGAGGTCATCTCTGGCTGAGTCCCAGCAGCGCGGGGACATGAGCCATCTGGTCGACCACCTCGGCACCCTCGGCAGCGAGGGAATCCGGCGCGACCAGCCCACCGGCGTACCCGATGACCCGCATGCCGGCGGTGACGCCGGCACGCACGCCGTAGAGGCTGTCCTCGATCACGACGCACCGCTCTGGCGGGACATCCATCGCCTTGGCCGCTACGACGAAGAGGTCCGGGGCCGGCTTGCCGTGGGGCACCTCGGTGCCGCTGAAGATTCTGCCGGCGAAGCGATCGAAAAGGCCCGTGATGCCCAGGGTGCGAAGGATGCGTGCGTGGGAGCCGCTCGACGCGACACAGGTGCTGATACCTGCCGCCTCCACGACATCGACTAGCGCGCTGATGCCCTCGACCTCGGTGAGCTCGTTGTCGAAGGCGGCGTGCGCCTCGGCGGTCGAGCGGGCGTCGTACTCTCGCGCGGCGGTGGGACCGAGCCGCTCGCTCACCTCACCCAGCTGGAACTCGGAGGCGCGCCCCATCCAACGTTCGACCACCTCGCCGGCGGTGATCGGCCAGCCCAGCTCGGTCAACACCCTGGACTCCACGCGGACCTGGATCCGTTCGGTGTCGACGAGGACGCCGTCGCAGTCGAAGATGACAAGACCTGGCAGCACGCCTGTGAACCTAGAGGATCCCGGCACGGTGCACGGAGGCGGACCTGCGTAATTGGCGAGCGACTCGGACCTGGCCGCGCAAGTGTGGCTCAGGTCCGAGTCGCTGACGGGAGTGACTCACCCGCTGTGTTCAGTTGACGATGACCTTCGTGAAATTCACGGGCTGGTTCGGTGCGCCTCCGCCGGCAGCGTTGGATCCGTCGTCACCCTTCGCGCCGACCGCCTGGAGCTTCTTCACCGTCGCCGGGTCCATGGTGCCGAAGGTCGTGTACGTCGGGTCGAACTTGGAGTCGGCGAAGACCAGGAAAAACTGTGACCCGTTCGTGTCCGGCGCGCCGGTGTTGGCCATCGCGATGGTTCCGGCCGGGTACGACTCGTCCCCGTCCAGCTCGTCCTGCACGGTGTAGCCCGGGCCGCCGCCGGTCGTGCCGGACGGGTCACCGCACTGGAGGATGCCGAAGCCGGGCGCGCTGCCCAGACGCGGGCACGGGGTCTTGTCGTAGAAGCCCTGGTTGGCCAGCGAGACGAACGAGTTGACCGTGCACGGGGCCTCGTCCGCGTCGAGCACCAGGTTGAGGTCACCGATGTTGGACTTGATGGTCACATTGACCTCGCCCGAGACGGTTGGCTCCGGTGCGGGAGCCTTCACCGGGCGTGCCGGCTCAGTTCCGTCGCTCGGGTAGTCACACGTCGCGCTCGCCGCGTCGGAGGAGGCTGCGTCGTCAGTCCCGCTCGTGTCGTCGCTGCTGTCGTCGGAACAGGCGGCCAGGGTGAACAGGGTCAGGGCGGCCAGGATGGCCAGGCTTCGCTTCAGCATGGTGCGGATCCTAGCCATTGGTCCTGTGCGGCAGCTGACCCCGTGGCGCGGAGTCGGTGCCCCACTCCTCCTGCTGGGTCCCCGGCCAGGTCATCAACGCCCGGGTCATCAACGCCCAGGTCATCAGCGCCCAGGCGCCGGCGACGATGATGACCTCCACGAGGACGTACGACGGCCATGGGCCGAGGTAGTCGAGGATCGATCCGGCGCCCGGTTTGTCGTTGAGGAAGCCGTAGTTGGTCCCGAAGAGGATGTTGAACGTGTACACAGCCACCGCCCAGGTGAGGGTGGTGACAACGGTGGTCGCGTAGTCACGCCACTTCGGATTCAGGCCCAGCCCCCAGATCAGGTAGATCGCGGCCCAGACGATGAGGATGTGCATCCCCCAGAAGCCGATGTACTTCGGGTTCGGAATGTCGGCAGTCAGCCACGGCGTGAGCAACCCCTGCGTGGTCAGGGCCAGCCCCCAGAAGTAGGTCAGCGCCACGAAGAACCGGTGGTGCGTCAGGAGTCCCAGCACTGCCGCGATCCAGGCGAAGTCGCACAACTGCAGGGGAAGGGTGGTGTTGAAGTCGAACTGCCTCGGCATGAGGTCGACCAACTGCATCGGAATCGTGAAGCACATGATCGCCACGGCGAACCAACGACTGACCCGGCGCGGGTCCGCGGCGGAGCGCTGACGGCGACCGAGCAGGATCACCGGCCAGATGCCGACGACGAAGAGGGCCAGCATCAGCAGGTGTGACTCGCCGAAGGTCTCGAAGCTCGTCGTGGTCATGAATCCAGCCTCCCCAACGCGATGGGCCGGCACATGCGTAGGAGTACTCAACTCGGCCGAGGTCGGGCCTGGATCTGGCCTGGATCGACTCGTCCACGTGGCCCAGTGAGTCCGCCACGAACCCACTCATCAGTAGTTCCGAGACCTCGCCGCGCCCGTGCGCGCGAGATCGGTGGCGACCCTCGACATCTGAAAGGTCACGGCGTGAGCCGGTCGCCGAAGAACTCCATCACCGCGTCGACCGCGTCTTGTTGGCGGTGGGCGGTGAGCGTGGAGTGGCCCTTGCCCTCGAGCTCGACCTTGATGAACGCGTCTCCGAGCTCGGCGGTGAGCGTCTTGAATCGGGTGCCCGTGGCCCCATCGCTGGAATAGCGCAGACCAAGAACGGGGCATCCCTCCCGGACGCGCCGACGTACGACGTCCATGTCGGCAGGGTCCAGTCCCTGGTCTGCTCCCCGTGTGCGCCCGACGGGGAACGGGAGCGAGGGCTGCGCGAGCACGGGAGCGGTCACCGATTCATCGACCATCATGGCGAGTGCGAAGCCACCGGTGAAGCACATGCCCAGCGCGCCCACTCCCGGGCCGCCCAACTCCGCGTGAAGCTCTCGTGCGAGAGAGCGGAGCCAACCGGCGATTGGCGAGGTCTGGGCGGACCTGAGCTTGACAAACTCCTTGCTGACACACACCTGCACCACCGACCTGGCGAGCGTCCCGGCGCCCATCTCGGCGCCCGGAGTGCCGAAGAGGTGGGGCATCACCACGGTGTAACCGCGCTCGACCAACTCGTCGGCGAAGCCGATCACCTCCGGGGTCATCCCGGGGATCTCGTGGATCACGATCACGCCGGGGCCGGAGCCCTTGCGGTAGGTGTCGTGCGTGCTGCCATTCGCGGTGTGCTCGTCACGGACCCAGGAGTCGAGTGCGGTCATGGACTGCATCCTCCAGGATCAGCGACGGGCACACCGCACGGCGCGCGCTCAGATGCCGCAGTTCGGGGCGTCCCAGACAAGACCACCCGGGCGGATGTCCACGTGGACGTGGTCATCGTGGTTCGGGTAGCCGGGGCCGAAGATCGCCGCAAAGCTGTGGTTGCGGGCCTGCTTGGCAATTGCACAGTAGGTGGTGTTGCCATTGACGGGGACGAGGTCCATCGCACGCCCGTAGGTGTGCTGACCCTTCCCGCTTCCGCCGACCGATCGGTCGCATGCCTGCGACCGGAACCCGGAAGTGACCCTCAGCGGGATGTCGCCCAGCTTGTGGCGCAGGGCCTCGGCGCGCCACATGGCGCGCTTGAGGTTCTCCTTGACGGATGCCGCGCTACCGGACCCGCCGCG
>JAKDNC010000350.1 GCA_030452025.1 Nocardioides sp.
GCGACACAGTCTGGGTGCACCCCGACCTGCTGCCGACGGAGAAGGATCTCGACGACCCGCTCGGGTTCCGCGAGGACACCGACACCGCGAAGCTCTCCGAGGAAGACTTCGACGCAGAGCTGGCGAAGATTCTCGATGAGGGGACCGGCACCGACGACAAGGGCAGCAGCGAAGAGTGAGCGACCCGCTCCGCGCGGATGCCATGGCGGTGTTGCGCGGCTGGACGGCGCCCGACGCATCCCAGGAGCGGCACCGTCGCCGGTTCCTCACCCATCTCGAGGAGCAGCCGGACGGGATGCGCCGCGGCTGCTTCCCCGACCACGTGACCGCCGGTGCGCTGGTCCTTTCCGCCGATGCGACGAGCGCCCTGCTCAACCTGCACCGGAAGGCGCATCGGTGGTTCGCCTTCGGCGGCCACTGTGAGGACGACGATGTGACCCTGGCCTCGGTCGCCCGGCGCGAGGCGCTCGAGGAGTCCGGTGTGGCCGGGCTGATTCTCGACCCGGTGCCGATCCAGCTCGATCTTCACGCCGTGGAGTTCTGCGACCCCCGCGGCACGGTGCACCACCTCGACGTGCGCTTCCTCGCGATCGCACCCCACGGAGCGGTCCACGGGGCGAGCGAGGAGTCACTCGACGTGCGGTGGTGGCCAGTCGACGCGCCGCCGGAGAGCCTTGAGGGTGACATGCGCGCCCTGATCGGCCTGGCCGGCGAGCGTCTCGCTCAGTCCACGTCGGTGGGTGGCTCCATGTCGGCAGCGGCGGAGTATCCGAGCAGGTAGCCACGCGCCTTCTCCGACTTCGGGTAGCGCTCGACCCAGCCCCAGAACTGCTCGTCGTGCCCGGGCTCGAGCAGGTGCGCAAGTTCGTGGACCAGGACGTAGTCGACCACCCAGCCCGGCATCCCCTTGATCCGTGAGGACACCCGGATCGACTTGTCACCGGGCGTGCACGACCCCCAGCGCGAGGTCTGGTTGTCCACCCAGCGCACCGACTCAGGCTGGGCCAGGCCACCGAAGTAGTTGTCCGAGAGCGCCATCGCCCGTTTCATGAGCTGTTCGTCGGAGGGCTTGCGCCGCTGGTCCTGGCGGTCCAGCCGGGCCACCATCTTCTCGACCCACTCGGCTTCCTGGACCCGGCTCATCGACGCGGGGATGAGCACGACGACCTTCGCGCCGTCGCGGTAGGCAGACACGGTGCGGCGACGCCGCTTGGAGCGGCGTACCTCGATCTCGGGCCTGTCCATGGTCGAACGCTATCGGTTCGCCCAGGCGATCAGGCGCTCCACGGACCAGGTGTTGACGATTCGCGCGGGTTCGATCCCGGCCTCCTCCGCCCGCTCGCAACCATGGTCGAGCATGTCCAGCTGCCCGGGGGCATGCGCGTCGGAGTCGATCGAGAACAGGCATCCGATGTCGCGGGCCAGCTCGAGCAACGTGGTGGGCGGGTCACGACGCTCGGGCCGGGAGTTGATCTCGACGGCGACGTCGTGGTCACGGCAGGCCTCGAACACGGCCCGCGCGTCGAAGTCCGACCCGGGGCGGGTGCCGCGATTGCCCGTGACCAGGCGACCGGTGCAGTGGCCCAGGACGTTGGTGCGTGGATTCTGCACCGCGGTGACCATCCGCCGGGTCATCGGGTCGGCGTCCATCGCGAGCTTGGAGTGGACGCTGGCCACGCGTAGGTCGAGGCGCGCGAGCAGCTCGTCGCTCTGGTCCAAGGCGCCGTCGGTGAGGATGTCCACCTCAATCCCCTTGAGCAGCCGAAAGGAACCGTCGAGGTGGTCGTTGACCGCGTCGACGACGTCGAGTTGCCGGGAGAGCCGCTCGGCGCTGAGGCCGTGGGCGATCTTGAGTCGCGGTGAGTGGTCGGTCAGCACGAGATAGTCGTGACCGAGCTCGATCGCGGTGAACGCCATCTCCTCGATCGGCGACCCGCCGTCGGACCAGTCGGAGTGGGAGTGCAGGTCGCCACGCAGAGCGGCCCTGATCTCGCGTCCTCCCGGGACCAGTGGGCCGGCATGCTCCCGCTCCAGGCGGTCCAGCCGCTCGGGGAGCTCGCCGGACCAGGCCGCGGCGATCACCTTCGCCGAGCTGGCACCGATACCGTCGAGGCTCGTCAGGGTGCCGCCCCTCACATGGTCGGCGAGCTCGTCCTCCCGAAGCGCGAGCACGGTCGCTGCCGCGCTGCGGAAAGCCTTGATCTTGTAGGTGTCCTCGCGGGCACGTTCGAGCAAGAAGGCGATGCGGCGCAGCGCGGCAACGGGGCCGAGCACATCGGTCACGAGATTCTCCCGGTTTTTTTCTCCTCCACAGCCGGTGGAGAAGCGTTGTCCCAGTTCAGCACGGCTTCGGGGGCGTCGTACACCCCGGTTGTCCACAGGTGTTTCCAACGCGGCTCCACATGAATCCTCTCCGAATGCACAGGTTCTCCACAACCTTGTCCACAGGGCCTGCGGATCCGGCATTGACCGGAGGCGTACCGACTCCTAGTTTGTTCCACAGATGAGGCCCCCGGCCTTCCGCCTCGGCGGGACATCTCCACATTCGCAAGGGGAAGGCAAATGTGAGGATGCCGGCAGGGGGCCTCTTCTACATGTCTGTTGCCTTTGCGGGGCCACTTGGTCGGTCCTCTGGTGGCCGGTCGTGGCTACTTGCCCGTGAAGCGCGGGGCCCGCTTCTCCTGAGCGGCGCGGATCCCCTCCTGGAGGTCGTCGGTGGCCATCGTGACCGGCTGGGCCAGCGCCTCCCACTGCAGGGCCGCCTCGAAGTCGGCGTGACCACCGTCGGCGAGCGCGAGCTTGGTGTAGCGGCTCGCGATCGGGGCCGTGGCTGCCACCCCCTCCGCGATCCCGAGGACATCGTCGAGGAAAGTTTCGGCCGGCGACACCTTCGAGACCAGGCCGAGGCCAAGCGCCTCGTCTGCGTCGACGATGCGACCGGTGAGGAGGAGGTCGCGGGCGACGGCGGGGCCGACCACATCGGGGAGCAGGTGGGTGCCGGCCATGCCGGGGTGCAGTCCGAGCTTCACGAACGGGACGCCCATCTTGGCACCGGAGGCGGCGTACCGGATGTCGCAGGCCAGCGGCATGCACAGCCCGGCACCGATGGCGTGGCCGTTGATCGCGGCGATCGTGGGCACCTCGAGCTTGCGGATGCTCAGCCAGGCCCGGTAGAACGCGATCATCCGGCGCCGCAGCTCCGACACGGAGGCATCCGGCTCGCTCGCGATCCAGCTGGTGTCACCGCCGGAGCAGAACGCCGATCCCTCTCCGGTCACGACCACGGCCCGCACACCCGGATCGGCGGCGATCGTGTCGATCGCGTGCACCCAGGACGTGGTCATCTCCTCCGACATCGCGTTGCGCTGAGACGCATTGTCGAGGGTGAGTACGGCGACCCCCTCGTGGGGCTGCTCGAGTCGAAGGTGGGTCAGTTCAAGATTCTCCGCCATGTCGCGAACCCTAGCGACCATGGGTCACTGATCGGGTCCGGAGCAGGTCACGAAAGCCACGAAATGCACCGATCGGGGCGCCTCCCACGCCTGAAGCCACGCGTGGCGTAGGGTCGTCGGCGGTCTGGCAGCAGTGCTGGACCCCGGCGGGCTTCCCCGAATCCCCCGTCGCGACGACCGGCAAAACAACAGTCAAGGAGGCCGTCATGGCGGAGACCTGGAGCGGCGAGTTCTACTGCGTGAAGTGCAAGGCCAAGCGTGAGGCCTCGGGCGAGGTCAAGGTCAACGACAAGGGCACTCGGATGGCGAAGGCCGTCTGCCCCGAATGTGGCACCAACCTCAACCGCATCCTCGGCAAGGCGTAGCAGCGCCTCACAGTCGAATCAGCGGCGTGACCACGTGGACGTGGCCACGCCGCTGACTGCGTTTCGGGACCCCTGTGGATGAGCCCGGCGGGGCCGCAACCATGTGTGTCAGTGTGCCCGCATGTCCGGAGCTCGACACCACGCCGCCTATCCCCCGCGCCCCCTGCTACGCCCCGGCGTGCACGTGTGTCGGCGTGAGGACGGTCGCCTCCAGGTTGGACTCGACGTGCGGCTCGCCGTCACGGCCCCAGACACCCCGGAGGTCCTGGCACTGCTCGACGGCCTGCGCCACGGAGTGCCTCCCGCGCCGATCGGCGAACTGACCCCGGCCGCGGCGCGGCTGTGCTCCGCGCTCCTGGACAGGGGTCTGGTCCTCGACGGGGACGCCCTGTGGCCGGCGCTGGGCCAGGCCACCACCCGCGAGGCCCGCGAAAGCCTGACCGCGATGTTCGTCGAGGCCGGCGTGCGCGGCGGCCCCACCCGGGACCATCGCCGGGGTTGTCGGGTGTTGATCAGTAACCATCGGCTCACCGAGGCCTCTGACCGA
>JAKDNC010000351.1 GCA_030452025.1 Nocardioides sp.
CAACCACGGAGCCGCGACCGCAACCAGGGCCCCGGTGGCCAGCTCGTAGGCCCGTGCCGGCGAGGAGAAGTACGCCGTGATCGGCGAATCCGTCGTGGTCCAGACCGACCAGGCCAGCGAGAGCAACCACACCCCGGCGACCGCGAGCACCAGGTGGCGGCGGCGTGCCTTGAGCGCGAGCAGGGCGATGAAGAGCAGCGGCCAGACCAGGTAGAACTGTTCCTCGACCCCCAGTGACCAATAGTGCTGCATCGCGGAGGGGGCTTCCCCGTCGGAGTAGTTGGTCCCGATGACGGCGAAGTGGACGTTGGCCAGGAACACCGCGGACCAGATCGCGTCGGTGACCACGACCTCGAGGTCGGCGGTGGCTTCCCAGACTGCGGTGAACGCGATGGTGGCGATCAGGACCAAGGTGGCCGCCGGCAGGATGCGGCGGGCCCGTCGACTGTAGAAGCCGGCGAGGCTGATCTTCTCGAACCGCTCGCCCTCGCCGATCAGGAGCCCGGTGATCAGGAACCCGGAGAGCACGAAGAACACGTCGACGCCGACGAAGCCGCCGGCGACTCCGGGGACGCCGGAGTGGGCGGCGACAACGAGCAGGACGGCCAGGGCCCGCAGGCCTTGAATGTCCTCGCGCTTCGGACGCCTGGGGGGCTGCTCAGCCACCTTCGGCTCCCCCGCGACTGTCTGAGAACTCATCTGCCGCCCATCAGGAGATCACGGCCTCACAGCGTTTCTCCAGGTGGGTGACGGCGTCCCCGAAGACGGCGAAGGCCTCGTTGGTGGTCTGCCCGTTCACGTAGCGGTAGTAGATCTGCTGGGCGATCACGGCAAGCCGGAACATCCCGAACACGTCGTAGAAGCGCCAGCGCTCTGGGGTCATCTCGAAGCCCATCCGGGTGCAGTAGTGCGCCACCACCTGGGCCCGGCTCCACATGCCCGGGGCCGTGGTCGGCTGCCGCCGGAAGAGCTGGGAGAACTCGTCGTCATCCGGCTCGATCCAGTAGGCCATGGCGCCCCCGAGATCCATCAACGGGTCGCCGAGCGTGGCCATCTCCCAGTCGAGCATCCCGATCACACGCAACGGGTCGTGCGGGTCGAGGACCAGGTTGTCGAGTCGGAAGTCGTTGTGGATCACCCGGGTGGCCACGTCGGCGGGCTGGTGCTCGTCGAGCCAGGCCATCACCCGCTCGTAGTCCCCCACCCCGTCGGTGCGGGCGGCGCGGAAGCGCTTCGACCAGCCGTCGACCTGCCGGGCGACGTACCCCTCCCCCTTGCCGAAGGCGGCGATGTCGGGACGCGTGGTGTCGACCTGGTGCAGCGAGATGAGTACGTCGACCACGTTGCGGCACAGCTGCGAGGCCTGGTCCTCGCTGAGGTCGATCGACGGCGGGAAGTCCTGCCGGACGATGGTCCCCTCGAGCTTCTCCATCACGTAGAACTCGGAGCCGAGGACCGATCCGTCGTCGCAGAAGCCGACCATCCGCGGCACCAGCGCGAAGACCGGGGCGAGCGCCGTCTGGATGCGGTGCTCGCGGCCCATGTCGTGGGCGCCCGCAGCCTTGCGACCCACCGGTGGGCGACGCAGGATCAGGTCGCGATCGGGATAGCGGAGCAGATAGGTCAGGTTCGAGGCGCCACCGGGGAACTGGCGGACCTCTGGGTCGCCGGCGACCGTGTCCCGGAACCCCTCGGCGGCGTGCTCACGCAGCCAGGCGGAGACCGCCGCCACGTCGAACGCGTCCTCGTCCCGGACAGCCCTGGCCGGGTTGCCCGCATCATGGCTTGGCGTCGGGGAGAAGTCCATGACCCGAACCTATCGGGACGCCGTTGGCGCAGGAGACGACGGGCAGTCCGTTGACCTCAGGTGCTCGAGCGCCGACGACGCGTGCGGGCAGTCCGCCCACACGCGCCGTCCGCGCCCACCTTGGCCCGGCCCGTGATCAGGCAGGGAAGGACTCGCCCTTCGCGACCAGGTCGCGGAGGTACTGCGACGGCGCGAACTTGTCGCCGTACGCCGCCGCGAGCTCGTCGGCACGCTTGACGAAGGCGGAGAGCCCGACCTCGCCGTCCTTGCCGACGTATCCGGTCATGAACTGGGCGGCGCCACCGGTGTTGGCCGGGAAGCCGATGCCCATGATCGAGCCGATGTTGGCCGCGGCCGCCGAGGTGATGACGTTCTCCTCGAAGGTCTTCGCGGTCTCGATCGCCTCGATGAACAGCAGGCGGTCCTTGACGTCCTCGAACGGGATCTGCTTCTCGGCAACCGGGAACGTCTCCGCGAGACCGCTCCAGAGGCCCTGCCGTTTGCCGTCGACGTAGTCGTAGAACCCGGCGCCCTTGAGCCGCGAGGGGCGGCCGAGCTCGAGCATCTTGTTCACCACGGCGTCAGCCGGGTCCTCGGGCAGGGTGATGCCGTCACGCTCGGCAGCGTCCTTGGTCGCCTTGCGGATCTTGGCCATCAGCTCCAGGTTCAGCTCGTCACTGAGCTGCAGGGTGCCGACCGGGTAGCCGTCCTGGGTGGCGGCCCGCTCGAGCGAGACCGGGTGCACACCCTCGGCGAGCATCGCCATGCCCTCGTTGACCATCGTGCCGATGACCCGGGAGGTGTAGAAGCCACGACTGTCGTTGACCACGATCGGGGTCTTCTTGATCTGCTGGACCACGTCGTAGGCCTTGGCCAGCGCGGCGTCAGAGGTTTCCTTGCCGCGGATGATCTCGACCAGTGGCATCTTGTCGACCGGGCTGAAGAAGTGCAGCCCGATGAAGTCTGTGGGGCGGTTGATGCCCTCGGCGAGCTCGGTGATCGGCAGCGTCGAGGTGTTGGAGCACAACAGCGCGTCCTGGTTGACGTGGTCGGCGACCTCGGCGAACACCTTGCTCTTCAGGCTCGGGTCCTCGAAGACGGCCTCGATGACGAGGTCACAGCCCGAGGTGTCGGCCGCGTCGCCGGTGGCGGTGATCCTGGCCAGCAGCTCGTCCTTCTTCTCGGGGGTGGACTTGCCCCGCGAGATCGCCTTGTCGAGCAGCTTCTCGGAGTAGGCCTTGCCCTTCTCGGCGTTCTCGGTCGAGACGTCCTTGAGCACGACGTCCATGCCGGCGCGGGCACACGAGTAGGCGATCCCGGCGCCCATCATGCCGGCGCCGAGGACGGCGACCTTCTTGGCGACGTACTTCTCGTGGCCGTCGGGACGCAGCGAACCGGAGCCGATGGCCTGCAGGTCGAAGAAGAACGCCTGGATCATGTTCTTCGAGCCCTGGTTGATGATCAGCTTGGTGAGGTAGCGCGACTCGATCCGCGAGGCGGTCTCGAAGTCGACCTGGGCGCCTTCGACAACAGCCGAGAGGATCGCCTCCTGGGCCGGGTAGTCGGCACCCTTGAGCTGCTTGCGGAGCAGGGCCGGGAAGGCGGGGAGGAACGACGCCAGCTTGGGGCTGGCAGGGGTGCCGCCGGGCATCTTGTAACCGGGCCGGTCCCACACGTTCTGTGCGGCCTCCGGGTTGTCCTTGTTGGCCTGGATCCACGTCTTGGCAGCGGGAATCAGCTCCTCGCGGGTGGCGACGAGCTCGTCGACGAGACCCTTCTCCTTCGCCGAGGCCGGGTTGAACTGCGTGCCCTGGAGCAGGACGTCCATCAGGGCGGACTGCACGCCGAGGAGGCGGGTGACACGAGTGACGCCGCCACCGCCGGGGAGCAGGCCCAGGGTGGCTTCCGGCAGGCCGATCTTGACCGACTTGTCGTCGACGGCGACACGGTGGTTGGTGGCCAGCGCGATCTCGAACCCCCCGCCGAGCGCGGCGCCGTTGATCGCCGAGACGACCGGGCGCGGGAAGAGCTCGAGGCGGCGCAGGGCTGCCTTGACGTCCTGGGCCATCGCGAAGACGTCTTCGGCGTCGTCCTTGGTCGCCGAGACCATGCCCTTGAGGTTGCCGCCGGCGAAGAAGGTCTTCTTCGCCGAGGCGATCACGACGCCGGTGATGCTCTGCTCGTCCTTGGCGACCTCGTCGTAGAGCCGGTCGGTGGCCGCGGTCATCGACTCGCGGTAGAGATCGTTCATGGTGTTGGCGCTGGCCGTCGGGTCGTCGAGGGTCAGGGTGACGATGCCCTCGGCGTCGCGCTCGTAGCGGACGGCGGTCTGCTCGTTGGTGGTGCTGGTGCTGGTCATGTCAGGTTCCTTCGAAGTCAGGGACGCGCAGTTCTGAATTTGAGCGCTCAGTCGCTCGCTCGTGCCTCGCTCGTCTCAGTCGCGCTCGACAATCGTGGCGATGCCCATGCCGCCGCCGACTCAGAGCGTGGCCAGACCGCGCTTCAGGTCGCGGCGCTCGAGCTCGTCGACCATCGTCCCGGT
>JAKDNC010000352.1 GCA_030452025.1 Nocardioides sp.
CCGGTGCTGGGCATGGCCGCCTTGGTCGTCACGGTGGTCGCCTTCATGGGCGCGGTGGACACCGGCTACATCATCGCGATCTTCAGGTACGCCGAGGCGGAGGACCAGGCGGCGGCGTTCCCTGATCTCTACCGGGTGCAACTGTTCGTGGCAGCCTTCGTGGTGATGGCGATCCTCTTCGCCTACCGCCTCGGCGGAGCCGGGACCGAGAAGGTCATCCGCGCTGGCTTCGCCAGCATCCTCGTGGTCATCTCGGGCCTCAACGACCTGACCTCGTGGGCATTCGACTCATGGCCGGAAGGCCGTCCGGACACGCTCTTCTGGGCCTCGCACATCGAGGTCTTCGTCGGCGGTCCGCCCACGCCGTTGGTCGCGCTCGGTTTCTGCTCGATCCATCTGGTGCTCGCCGCGCTTCTCATCCTCGTGCCGCTGCGTCGTGGACGCACCAGACGAGGTGCGGGAAGGGCAGCGACCGAAGGGCACTAGACTGCGGCCCAGCCAGCTGCACACCCCGGAAAGGCCCTCGATGACCCTCACTGCGCCGGAGCACGATCTCGTCCTCGTCGTCGACTTCGGGGCGCAGTATGCGCAGCTCATTGCCCGTCGTGTCCGCGAGGCGAGGGTCTACTCCGAGATCGTGCCCCACACGATGCCCGTCGAGGAGATCCTGGCCCGGGAGCCGAAGGCGATCGTTCTCTCCGGTGGCCCCTCCTCGGTGTATTCCGACGGGGCGCCGGGGATCGACACCGCCCTGTTCACGGCCGGGGTGCCCGTCTTCGGCATGTGCTACGGATTCCAGCTGATGGCCAAGGGCCTGGGCGGCGAGGTCTCGCACACGGATGCCCGTGAGTACGGTCGTACGCCGGTCCGCGTCACCGACGCGGGCACGTTGCTGGCTGACCTCCCGGTCGAGCACAGGGTGTGGATGTCCCACGGTGACTCAGTGACCGCTGCACCGGAGGGCTTCGACGTGCTCGCCTCCACCGAGGTGACCCCGGTTGCTGCCTTCGAGAACCTGGAGAAGAAGCTGGCCGGTGTGCAGTGGCACCCCGAGGTGATGCACTCCGAGCACGGGCAGGCGACCCTCGAACACTTCCTGCACGACATCGCCGGCTGTCGGCAGACCTGGACGACGGTCAACGTCGTCGACGACCAGGTCGCACGGATCCGCAGCCAGGTGGGGGAGGGGCGCGCGATCTGTGCGCTCTCCGGTGGCGTGGACTCCGCAGTCGCGGCGGCCCTGGTGCAGCGCGCCATCGGCGAGCGCCTGACCTGTGTCTACGTCGACCACGGGATGATGCGCAAAGGTGAGACCGACCAGGTCCGCCGCGATTTCGAGGAGGTCTTCGACTCACTCGACGTGGTCGACGCCGAAAAGCAGTTCCTCGGTTCACTGGTCGGGGTCAGTGACCCAGAGGAGAAGCGCAAGATCATCGGCCGGGAGTTCATCCGGACCTTCGAGGACGCCGAGGTGCGGGTCTTCGGTTCGTTGGCCGAGGAGGAGCGCGGCGACACGGCGTACCTTGTCCAGGGCACGCTCTACCCGGATGTGGTGGAGTCCGGCGGCGGAGCGGGCACCTCGACGATCAAGTCCCACCACAACGTGGGTGGCTTGCCCGAGGACCTCCAGTTCGAGCTCGTCGAGCCGCTGCGCACCCTGTTCAAGGACGAAGTGCGTGCAGTCGGTGAGCAGCTCGGGCTGCCCTCGACCATGGTGTGGCGCCAGCCGTTCCCCGGCCCAGGCCTGGGGATCCGGATCATCGGCGAAGTGACCCGCGAGCGACTCGACATCCTCCGGGAGGCCGACTTCATCGCCCGCGAAGAGCTGACCCGGGCCGGCCTGGATCGTGAGATCTGGCAGATGCCGGTGGTGCTGCTGGCCGACGTGCGTTCTGTCGGTGTGCAGGGGGACAGTCGCACCTACGGCCACCCGGTCGTGCTGCGGCCGGTGACCTCCGAGGACGCGATGACCGCGGACTGGGGTCGACTGCCGTTCGAGCTGCTGGAGAAGGTCTCGACCCGAATCACCAACGAGGTGGCCGAGGTGAATCGGGTGACGCTGGACGTGACGTCCAAGCCCCCGGGGACCATCGAGTGGGAGTGAGCGCAGTGAGGGACGAGCGGAGGTCAGCTCGCGCTCAGTCCAGGAGCTCGCTGCGGTCGCCGGCGCGTGCCATGTCGTGGGTGACACGATGGTCGGCATGACTGATGTGAACGTCCACGACAACCGGGAACAGAGTCGCTTCGAGGCACACGTGGACGGCGAGCCGGCTGGCTTCGCCGAGTACGTGCGCGACGAAACGATCATCACCTTCACTCACACCGAGGTGCACTTGGAGGGCCTAGGCGTCGGGTCGGCCCTGGCGCGGCAGGCCCTCGACACCGTGCGCGCCGAGGGCGGGCTGGACGTCGTAGCCCAGTGCTCGTTCATCAAGGGCTGGATCGAGAAGCACCCCGACTACCAGGACCTCCTCCGTTCCTGACCGAGTCGGCCCCGGGCATGCCCTATTCCGCGCCGCCGATGTTGTCGGGGGTGCGGGAGTTGACCTCGTCCTTGCTCATGTTCCGCGAGGCCCAGAGGCTGACCACAGCGGTGACAACGAGGGTGCCGACGATCACGACCAACGACAGCCAGATCGGGATGTCGGGCGCCCAGCTGATGGGCTGTCCGCCGTTGAGGAACGGCAACTCGTTCTCGTGCATGGCGTGCAGGATGAGCTTCACGCCGATGAACAGCAGCAGGAACGCGAGCCCGAAGGACAGGTAGATCAGGCGCTGCAGGAGCCCGCCGATCAGGAAGTAGAGCTGGCGAAGGCCCATGAGCGCGAAAACGTTCGCGGTGAGGACCAGGTAGGGGTCGTTGGTCAGGCCATAGATCGCCGGGATCGAGTCGAGCGCGAACATCAGGTCCGTCGTACCCAGCGTCAGGACGACCAGGAACATCGGGGTGATCAGGCGCTTTCCATTCTCCTTGGTGAAGAACTTGGTGCCGTTCCACTCCTTGGTCGCCGGGAGGTGCTTCTCGGCGAAGCGGACAAGCGCGTTCTCCTCGTACTCATCCTCGTCGTCGTCGGTGGCGCCTTCCTTGCCCAACTTGATCGCGGTGTAGATGAGGAACAGGCCGAAGATGTAGAAGACCCAGCTGTACTGGTTGATCGCCGCGGCGCCGAGCACGATGAACAGTGCGCGCATCACCAGGGCCAGCACGATGCCGATCATGAGGGCGGTCTGCTGGTAGGCCCTGGGCACCTTGAAGTTGGCCATGATGATGATGAAGATGAACAGGTTGTCGATCGACAGCGAGTATTCCGTCAGCCAGCCGGCGAAGAACTCCGCTCCCGGATTCGGGGAGAGCGCGTGCGGCTCGGCGAAGATCAGCAGACCGATCCCGAACAGGACAGCGGTGCCGATGAAGAAGGCGAGGTGCCGGGTGACCTCCTTCATGGTGGGCTCGTGGGGTCGGCGGCCGATGATCAGGAGGTCGACGGTGAAGAACACGACCGTGACGGCGATCGTGATCCCCCAGACCAGGGGGGAGGCGACGGAGTCACCCATGATTGCGTTCACGCGTGAACTCTCCTTCGGAGCGCGGCGGTGCCGACGCAAGTGACCTTACGCCAGTCGGACTTGGACTCCGAAGGTCTCTTCCGCCCGATCCTTCGACCGGGCCGGTGATGCCGGGCGAACCATGGGTCCGGCCGTGATGACGACATCATCGCGAAGGAATACTCCCCTTCTGAACGGCTTCATTGTTGCCGACCGGTGGTGAGATCCGCAATTCGGTAGGTTGGGTGCATGTCACGTGCGGTGCACCATCTGGACCTGTGGGTCGCTGATCTGGCGGTGGCGGCTGGGGAATGGGCCTGGCTGCTCGGTGAGCTCGGCTGGGACGCTGACAAGGAGTGGGATTCGGGCCGGTCCTGGGCCCATCCCGACGGAACCTACCTCTTTCTCGAGCGATCCACGGACCAGGTCGACGGGCCCTACGACCGGCTGCGCCCGGGCCTGAATCATCTCGCGCTGATCACTGGACAGCGGGCGCTCCTGGACCGGGTTCGTGCGGAGTCCACCTCCCACGGCTGGCATGAGATGTACGCCGACCGCTACCCGCACGCGGGTGGGGAGCATCATGTTGCGCTCTACATGGAGAATTCTGAAGGTTTCGAGGTCGAGGTCGTGTGGGAGCAGTCCGCGTCCGAGTGAGCCCCGACCGGGTCAGCGAGTTGGGGGGATGCCGTACAACGTGGTGCGTTCATGCACGGGGCGTCCGATGCCGGCGCCCATGTCGGTGAGCTCCTCGACGGTTTTGGCGGAGCCGTGCTCGGAGCCGGCCATGCGGG
>JAKDNC010000353.1 GCA_030452025.1 Nocardioides sp.
AGTCGAATTGCGCCGCGGCCGCCTCCGCGGACTCGCGCTGGGCGTCCCGGGCGGCGTCTGTGCCACGCTTCGCCATCGGGGAGACCAGCTCCAGCTCCGTGGCCAGCCACGAATGGGCGACCAACTCCAGCAGTCCCCGTGACTCCGGGGTGCTGTCGAGGGCCTTCACCCGGGCCACGAACCGGTTCAAGGCCCGCTGGGTCCGTCGGGGCAGTGGGTAGGTGACCCCTTGGGCGTACCACGTGGACAGGTCTCGGGTGTCTGCGATGCGTGCAGCCGAGACCGGGTCCAGGGGGGACCAGAGGGACCGGAACAGGTCGGCGTGGTGGTGGGCCAGGAGCGCGTGGTCGATGGGGGGCCAGCCGTAGGATGCGGCGTCGCAGCCGTTGGCGACCGAAAGCACCTTGGTGCGCAGCACCGCCAGGCACACGTCCTGGCCGAGGTCGGTCTGCAGCGTCCGGTGGAGGGTGCGACGGTCCGCGGGATCCAGTGGACGGGCCGGAGGTGGCACGCGGTAGGCGGCGGCGTACATCTGTCGCGACAGCATGGGGTGGCGTTCGGTGGCGATCTACCGCTGGGCGGTCACGGTCACTTCGGCCCATACGTCGGCGTGCAGGTCGGTGAGGCTGGTCTCGGCCGCGGCGACCAGGTCGCCGGGGTCTGTGACCGGGCACAGGGACTGCACAGTCCGGGTCGCATGGTTGGGGAGCGTGGGGATGTCCGGTTCCGGAACAAGCCGGTCCTGCTCGGCGACGAGCCGGGAACCGTGGCGGTGCAGAATCGCCACGGACAGATTCCGTACCCAGCCGGCGAAGGAGGCCCGGCGGAGGGGGTCGAAGCCGCCGTGCTGACGCCATTGGGCGACCAGTTTGCGATGGATGACGTCGAAGACGTGGCAGCGGACGGTGTCGATGACCACGGAGGTGGAGGCGTGGGAGGGGTGACGGTGCAGCAGAGCTCGACGGACGCAGATGTCGACGACGGCGGCGTGGGCTGCCCACCCCCACAGGGCGTGGGCAGCTTCCTGGTCGGTGAGTTGATTGCCGCGGAAGGCGGTCAGGATGCGTGCGGCGGCCATGTCGAGGTCGCGGTCTGAGACCGGCTGGGCATTTTGGCCAGGCAGCAGTGAGACCGCAGTTAGCGTGTCCACCCCGTCATCGCCTCCAGTCGGGACCCGAGGCCCGCCAGTCGGTCTGCTGTTCCTTGCAATGTTGGGACGTCGCGTGCGGCGTCTCGTGACGCAGTATCGCCGACATTCCCGAAACCTGACACATGTCTAAACGTCCCTTCCCCGATCTGCAAGTCCTCGGCCGCGGTCCCTGAGATCCCACCGACAGGGTGGCAGGGGACACTCGTCGTGAAGTTTCCGTCGGGGTTGACGGTTGCTCCCGCATCATTCGTCCTACTTTCAACCTCATAGGATCATGCCGAACTGCTCCGATATGGCACCACAATAACGGTCCGACGGATCAGGTGGGGAGAGCCGAGCTTGAGGCGTGCCGATTCTCGGTGATGTGGGCAGTGGGGTGGTTGTCGCCGCAAGCGGGCCGATCCACCGGGGCTCCACGGTGAGTCAGGTGCTGGGTGAGGGTCCAGTCCCACCAATGCCAGGCGCTGGTGGTGGTTCGTCCGGTGTCGGGGTTGATGTATCCGAGGTGGTTCCATGCATCCAGTAGGAGCCCGGGGTCGTTGACCTGCAGCTGCTCGTGCCGGAACCGGCGCTGCACTCCGTCGAAGCAGTCGACGACTGCCGTGGTGGGGCCCACCGACTGCAGTACACCGCCGTAGCGGCCTCCGGTGGCACGGAATGAGGTGACCGCCTCCACTTGCAGTCCGGGGCGGATCAGGTCCGGCCCGGGGAGCGGGGGCGTGTAGCTGGCCCGGAGGGTGAGCTGTTTGAGGACGGCTAGCTGTTTGCCCATGCCCCCGGTGCCGGCCAAAGGGGCGTGGGCGTGGGGCCACACGGCGGTGACGACGCGGGTGTAGGCGGCTCCGCCGAACACGATCACGTCCGGCTCGTCGAGCAAGCCTCGGGCGGTGGCCTGGTGGCGCACCTGGTCGGCGGCCACCGCCTGGCACTCGCCCATGCGCAGGTCGTAGGGGTCGATGACCTGGTCGAGGTCGAGGAGCCCGTGCAGGGCGGACAGGATCAGGGTGCGGTCGCTGGTGGTGTGGGCTTGGGCGGCCCTCCGGCAGGCACGGTGGTAGTTGCCCTGGTACATGTCTCCGGCGCTGGTGCGGGTGGGATGTTTGGTAGCGCCACAGCCGACGATCACCAAGGGCCTCACGAGGCGACCCTCTGCGGCACCGTGAAGTCCGCGACCTGCCCCGAGTGCTCACATTCCTTGCACTCGATGGGTGAGGCGTCGTCCCACGAGAAGCCGTCGCCGTGCTTGAAGGCGTAGTCGTCGTCGACGCCGTAGTCGGTCAACCGCACCTGCACCGTGCAGGTGATGAGGAACTCCTCGTCGTGCCCGCAGTTGGGGCACGCGATACCGGCGAGACAGTTGACGTTATCCATAGTGGCCTCCTTCAAGGGTGAATCCGATAGCGGTCAAGACCGTGGGGAACCACATCGCCCGGTGCAGGACCGTGAACGCATCGCTCGGGTCGTCCCCGCTGGACGCCCCACCGGCCATGTGGATCTCGTATTCGCCGACGTCGAGGTAGCCGAGGTCGCGTCGGTAGTCCGCGTCGAGCAGGGCCTGCAGGTCGGCGAAGATGCCCTTGGCGACGTCACGGTTCAGCGCCTGGTCGTCGTCGGCTTCGCCATGGTCGCCTCCGACGGCGGTCGCGAGGTCGTCCGGTTCGAGTGCATCGACTGCACCGGTGGCGGCGTCCCAGTCGAGGGTGGAGCCGCGGAGTTGCACCACTTGGGCAGTCAAGAAGCAGGCGCCCATCTCAGGCCACCCCTCCGCGCGGTGTCGCTGTCCCGGTCGCTCAGGTAGGCGCGGAGCGTGCGCATCAGAGGCCCCGCCTCACCAGCGCCGACCCGGGAGGTCAGCACCTGCTCGACGGCGGCAAGGGCGTCTGAGCGGCCCTCCACGTAGTCCTCGGTGCGTCCGGTGTCGGGGTCGACGTAGGTGCGCTCCCCACGCTGGGTGACCAGAACGCCGCCCTCGATCTTCTCGCGGCAGAACTCGTCCTGCTCGACCATGACTTCGAGGTGGGTGTTGGCGGTGGCGAACGGGGCAACGATGGTGAGGAAGGTGTGGACGCCGCCACTGTCTTGTGTGCTGCCCGAGACCGAGAAGCCGTACTCTCCGGCGGGGACTGACTCGTCGCCCCCGAACACTTCACGGACCGCGTCCAGCATCGAAGCGATCGGTTGCCATGCGTAACGCAGCGGGCCGTCGTGTGCCCGCACAGCGGCTAGCGCCGCCTCCATGGCCGTCTGGTCGCGGAACTCGATGTAGCCGCCCAGTGAGAGGTACTGGCCCATGTCAGGCCTCCTGCTCGTCGGCGGCCATGGTGACCAACTGTTCTTGCATGAACTCGAGCCCGAAGTCGTACTCGGCTGTCCACACCTCGACGGTCCCGAAGGAGCTGTGCTGGGACTCAACGGTCACCACGTCACCTTCCCCGCCGAACTCGTCGTCGAAGTAGAACCGCTGCCCGGCACGAAGCCGGGTGACAGGAACCCGCACCACCCAACCGTCGATGGCGCGACCGGCGTGGGCCTGAGTGTGGGACTGGGTGCTCATGCGTTCTCCTTCAACGATGGTGTCTCTTGCTCCGACACCGTGAACACTAGTAGTCGCCACCGACGGCGTGAACCCGCCACTTGATCCACCCACCCGATACGGTGTCGTCGCGCACAAACCATCCTGTTCCCGGAGGAAGTGACGCCCATGACCGGCCAGCTAACCGTGGCGACCGATGGGTCATCGAGAGGCAACCCTGGTCCCGCCGGTTGGGCGTGGGTGGTGTCACCGGACAGGTGGCAGGCCGGGTCTATCCCGGACGCCACCAGCATCGTCGCCGAACTGACCGCCATCTACCGGCTGCTGCTGACCGCACCGACCGGTGTGCCACTGCAGATCCTGACCGACTCGGAGTTCGCGGTGAACGTCTGCACAAAGTGGGCGGCATCGTGGCGACGTAGCGGCTGGCGGAAACGTGACGGGGAGCCGGTGGCGAACCGGGTCCTGGTGGCCGCGCTCGACGAGGCGTTACGTGCCCGGTCGGCCCGTACCGACGTGGAGTGGGTGAGGGCGCACAACGGGCACCCTCTCAATGAGGCTGCCGATCGATTGGCGACCGGAGTGAATGCTGCCGCGGTCGGACAGCCGGCTCAGATCACCGGCCCCGGCTGGGGGGCCTCACAGAGCCGGCCCT
>JAKDNC010000354.1 GCA_030452025.1 Nocardioides sp.
CGGGGCGCCCGCAGGCCCCACCAACGCGGCCGGCCCCCGCACCACCCAATCCGCCTGGGCCGGCGGCAGGGGGCGCCCCCCCACCCCAAGCCCCATGCCGCCGGCCCAGGCGAATTGGTAGATGCGGATCCCGTCCGAGTAGGTGGAGCATGCGGGCGCCCCGTCGCCATGGGCGACCGGACAGTCGATGGCCACACCGCCGTGGAGAGAGTCCAACTGTCGACCACGCTCGGCGAGACATTGACCGCTAGGTCGTGCTCCCCGAAGGACAGGTGATGGCGGTCGGCGCTGACGACATGAGCATGACTTACCTGCTCTGGATCCCGTTCTCGAGCCGGGTCCCGCTTGCGGGTGGACACAGCGGTCAGAATAGAAGTGCAGCCGGCACCAGAGAGCTGTTGCGTTCCTGGGTTGTCCACGGACAATTCTGCGGCGCCCCCGATCGTGTGTCGGGTGACGCGGGCGGGGTCAGTAGTGTTGCGGCGTGGCGAAAAAGGCGAAGTGGCCCAAACCCCTGTTGAAGGTGCGCGGACTGCGCATGGCCTACGGCGGTCGGGACATACTCCGTGACCTCGACTTCGACGTGAGACCCGGCACGGCCACCGTCCTCGTCGGCCGCAACGGCGCAGGAAAGTCCACCGTGCTGCGTCTGATCACCGGTCAGGATGTCCCGACCGAGGGCACGATCGAGTTCGACGGCGAGCCGATCGACGAGCGCTCGCCCGAGGTCCGCGCCCACCTCGCGGTGGTGATGGACGACATGGACTTCTTCCCCGACCTCAGCGTCGTGGAGCATCTCGACCTCTTTGCCCGCGCGCACCGCGTGCAGGACTCAGCCGAGCTCGTCGACGACGTCCTCGAGGAGGTCGGGCTGATTCCGCAGTCGGGTCAGCTGCCCGGATCGCTCTCCTCGGGCCAGCGTCGACGGCTCGCACTCGCCAGTGCCTTCGTCAGGCCGCGCCGCCTGCTGATCCTCGACGAGCCCGAGCAGCGTCTGGACACCCAAGGGCTCGAGTGGCTCGCGGAAAGACTGAACCGGGAGAAGGCCGACGGGCTCGCCGTGCTCTTCGCGAGCCACTCCAACGAGCTCGTCGACGCAGTCGCCGACCGGGTCGTGGGGGTCGGGGTCGTGCCAGGCGATGATCAGCCATCGGACGGCGAGCATCCCGACCGGCTGGCCAAGCCGGGGGCGGAGTCCTGAGCACGGGAACGGCAGAAGTCCGCGCACTCCGCAGCGAGATGCGCCACTGGCGCCGTGGACACGCCGACACGAAGCTGTCCGAGGCGATCAGCAACGCCTACATCGCACTCTTCGCCGTGGCCATGCTCGGCTCCATCCTGGTCAACGTCATCGTCAACGTGGCCCGACTCTCCGACGAGCTCTGCACCTCGGCCGGCTGTCGCGAAGGGCGCAGCCTTCTGCCCTACCTGGTTGCGGCCGGTTCCCTGGCCGTCGTACTCGCGCTGTCCAGGATGTTCGGCCCGGTGTTCACCTCGCCCGCAGTCGCGTCGTGGCTGATGAGCACGCCCGCCGACCGTGGGGCGCTGCTGCGACCCCGCGTGTGGCGCACAGTCGTGATCGCAGCAGTGGTGACCGCGGCACTCGCCGCGGCCGCCACCACGATGGGCCGATTCGGCACTTCAGCGATCCTGGGCCAGTCGATCGCGGTCGCCCTTGTCTCCGTCCTCACGGTGGCCATCGCCGTCCTCGGCCAAGCCGGAAAGGGCCTCCTCCCGCGATTGCTCAGCTGGGCGCTCACCTTCGCCCTGTGGGTGGTCCTGCTGCTCCTCGCGATGCACCGTGCGCCGCTGCTCGATGCGCCGGAGGCCTTGACTTCCTCGGGCGTCAGCACGATCGTCGCCCTCGGGGTCGTGGCCCTCATCGTGCTGCTGGCCGCGCTGCGTCGTACGCCACGGCTGCATCGCCGCGACATCGCTGCCGGGGGAAACCTTGCTCCCGGCCTCTCCGGCGCGATGTCCAACCTCGACCTCGCGCTGATGTACGACGTGTTGCTCGCGCACCGCTGGCGGGCACGCGGCTCGGTCCGCTCACGCCGGGGAGGGCCGGTCGGTGCCGGGGCCCTGGTCTGGGCCGATCTTCGTCGGGTCGTCCGCAGCCCCCAGTGGCTGGTCCTGATTGCCGCCGCAGTGGTCGTCCCCTACGCGGTCGAGGTCGCCGGCGCCGAACGCGTCGTGTTCCTGCTCGCCGCGTTGATGGGATTCCTGACCGGACTCCCTCTGCTCACCGGGCTGAGGGTCCTGACCCGGTCGGCCAGCATCATCCGGATGCTGCCGTTCCCGCTCGGTCTGGCCCGCCGCGTCTCGGTCTACGTGGCGCTGGGCATCCTGGTGGCCTACGGGCTGGCCACCGTCCCTGCGCTGCACGACTCGCTCGACGTTCCCTGGACCGTGGCGTTCATGCTGGGGCTCGCCGTGGGTGGCTCTGCCCTGGCCTCGGCCGCCCGTTGGGTGACCGGCAAGCCCCCGGACTACGGCCGGCCACTTGTCAGCAGCCCTTCAGGGGCGATCCCGACCAACCTCTACGGCAGCGCACTGCGGGGCTTTGACGTCCTGCTGCTCACCTGCGCGCCGGTGTTGATCTCGCCCAGCGACATCACTGCGCTGATCTCGCTCGGCATCTCCGCGGTCGTCGTGTCGATCGTGACCGCCCCGCAACAGCAGCAGAAGAACTGACTCTGGGCGGTCGCGGCGTCGGACGGCGGCGCGGTGCGGTGTCGGAGTCGGCGGTGTCGGCGGTGTCGGCGGTGTCGGAGTCGCGCGATTGCGGGCGTTTGACATGAGTTTTCGAGATTCGCATGTCAAACAGCCGCAATTGCGCGATTCCAGACGTCGGCCTACCGGAGGTTCTCGGGGAGCGGCACACGACAGGAGGCCCCGGCGCACGTGTGGCTTCGGCCAACCAGCTTGTGGAACTGGGCCACGAGCTTCTTGTGCTTGGGGTCCACAGCCAGATTGTCGTACTGCTCCGGGTCCTTCAGAACGTCGTAGAGCTCCCGGTCGACGCCGGGCTCCCAGTCCCAGGGTTCACGGGCCCACTCCGTGTAGAGGTAGCGGTGGGTGCGCAGCCCGATGACCCGGCCGCGCAACTGCTGTTTCGGGCGTGCCCCGATCGGGTCCCGTCGACTGACCTTCTGGATGACCGCCTTGGTCGGCACCGTCTCCGTGGGCACCCGGCGCGACCACGAGTCGTCGGCGGTCTCGTCGCCCAGCCGCATCACGTCGAGCATCGACTTGCCGTCGCCCTTGTGGCCCCGCCGGCCGTCGGCGATGTCGGCGAACGTCGGCGCGAAGTCGACCGAGAGGAACGGGTCGGTGCGGATCTCGCCGCGGGGGATGCCGGGCCCACGCATCAGGACCGGCACCCGCAGTGACGGCTCGTAGGGCAGGGTCTTGCCCTGCGGCTTGCCCTGCTCGCCCAGGAAGTAGCCGTTGTCGCTGGTGAAGACGACCGTCGTGTTGGCGAGCTGGTGGTGCTTCTTCAGCGTGCTGATCATGCGGCCGACGGATCGGTCGACCAGGTAGAGCGACTCAGCGCGCTGTCGCGCCGACTCCAGGATCTGCTCCCGGTCGTCGTCGGTCAACGTCGAACGCATCGAGTGCGGCTTGTCGGACCGGTCGGGATCGTGCCAGTCGGCCCCGGGCGGCTCGGTGATGATGTCGTCGAAGAGCCCACGCACCGGTCTCGGACGGCCGGGTGTGCCGAGGTCTTTCGGGTCGTCGTCCTCGTGTGGGCCGCCGACGTGGGGCGCCGAGAACGAGACGAAGTGGAAGAACGGCTTCTTCTGCTTCAGATCCCGGCGCAGGTTCTGCTTCTCCAGCCGGGTGTAGGCAATGGTCTGGTACGTACCCCGGTTGGAGATGAAGCCGTGTCCGTTGTCGCCGAGGGTGGTGTTGAAGTACTGATGTGTTCCACCCCAGTACTTCGTGTTCGGCGTGAGCCCGTCGAGTGTGGGACGGAAGTTGTCCCAGCCGGGAGGCACGTACTGCAGCGAGTTGCCCTTCGTACGCCCAGGGGCGGGGTCGCGGCCGAACCGGTTGAGGTATTTGCCGATGTAGGAGTTGCGGTAGCCGGCGCGGTGCATCCAGACCGGGAACGTCTCCCGGTCGTCCATCGAGGCGAAGGCGAAAGGCGGCTTCTGCGACCAGACCCCATGGTTGTGCGGGAACTGCCCGGTGAACACGGACGCGCGGGCCGGGCAACACAGCGGCAGTGAGGCGAACCCGTTGGTGAAGGTGACCCCCTCGTCGCCGATCAGCTTCTGCACATTGGGCATGTACTGCAGCTCATCGGTGCGCATGTCGTCGG
>JAKDNC010000355.1 GCA_030452025.1 Nocardioides sp.
TCGGGGCGCACAGGTCAAGCAACGTCCCGGGCGGGTCACCGATTGGGCTTGTTCTCCGGCGACTGGGGCGACGAGGAGCTCGAGGGCTGGTCCGACGACTCGTCGGGGGCCGCTCCCCCGTCGCAGTTCCCCTCCGCGCAGATGTCGCTGATCAACCAGGTGCCGTCCTCGCGCACCATCGTCACAGTCATCGGCAGGGTCAGGTCAGTCTGCTGGGTGACGTTGGCCTGCTTCGTGCCGAGCACCACCAGGATCTCGACCCGGTTCCCGGACTCGTCGGTGTTCACCACGCCGCTGCGCACCGTGGTCGAGGAGACGACACCCTTGGACTGCTTCAGGTTCGGCAGGATCGCGTCGTCCCACAGTTGCTCGTAGTCGGAGAGCTGGTCCCCGGTCAGCAGTCGGACCGCTCGATCGTGGTCCTGCTCGGGGTGACGGTAGTCGTAGGAGAACACCAACGGCATGCCGTCCTCGGCCGCCTGCCTGGCTTCGATGACGGCCTCGGCAGCCGCCTCCTCCTGACCGGTGTCGTGGTGGACCTTGAACGCGAAGCCGGCCACGACGGCCACGGCGATGACGAGAACGGCGGCGAGGATCGCAAGCAGCCACCCCGGGACCGGGCGCCCCCGCCTGGCAGAACGGGGCCTGCCAGGTTCCGGCTCCGCAGCCGACCGCTCGGACGCTTCTGACTCAGCCAAGCCCTCGTGATCGTCGGGCTCCGCGGGGTCGTCGGGCTCCGCGGGGTCGTCGGGCTCGGCGGGGGCCTCCGGTCCGGCCGGCCGCACGCCCACCTCGTCGTCGTACTCCGTGCGCGCATCGGCATCCAGGAGCACCTCGGCGGCGTTGTTGTAGAGCCGAAACCGTCGGTCACCCGGCTCAAGGTCCGCGATGGACGCCTTCCAGGCGGCCCGGATTTCGTCCTGGCTCGCGTCGGGCTCGACCCCCAGAACGTCGTACCAGCTGGCGCTCACTGGGCACCTCCCGGCTGCTGTGCCTTCGGCTGACCCGAAGTGAGGTCCTCGTGCTTGTCGACCCGCCAGTCACCGTCGATCTTCTTCAGCGTGAGCACCCAAAGCACCCGGGCGGACTCAGACTTGCCGCTGGGGGCGAACCGGGTGGCATCCACATCGGCGATCACCATGGCCGTGTCATCCTCGAGCGAGTCGACACCGACGGTGTCGACCCGACTGACCAGTCGACTTATCTGCTTGCCGGCCAAGGTGGGCGTCAGCTGGGTGACCAGGTCCTGGTACGTCGGCCTGAACGCCGTGGTGATCGCCGGCTCGGCGCGGTCGACGACCCGCGAGAGGGTCTTCTTCGCGTCGAGGTCGGCGTCGTCGAAGGTCCAGGCGAGCCGGGCGTACTCCGCGGTCGCAGCGGAGACGGCTTCACGGTCACTGCGCGTGGAACGCGCCTCGGACCGGTCCTTCTCGACCAGCGCCAAGGCCAAGCCCGCGATCGAGAGGAGCAGGAGCAGGGCAAGCGCGAGCAGAAGCCACCGGCGCCAACCGGAAGCGGGCGTGTCGCGGTCGGACAAGTGAAACACTCCGTCAGTCCTTGGGGGCGGTCAGTCCGAGGGGCCCGAGGAGGACCGACTCCCAGGAGCCCTCACCCTCGGTCTTGTTGGAAAGGCTAGTCGTCGGGTCTCCCCAGACAACCTTGCCGGAGGCCGGGTCGTAGGACGCGATGACCGGGGCCTGGTAGCCCGGGGCAGCACGGGGGGCGTTCTGCGATCCGCGGGGATTGGATGTCCCGGCCGGTTCCGCGCAACGGGTGTCGGTGTCCATCGGCAGGTTCCCGGTCTTCGAGGGGCTTCGCTCACCGCCTCCCTCGTAGCCGGCCCCGCACAACTTGTGACTGGTCAGGACCAGACCGAAGTGGGCGTCGTACTTGCCAGTGTCCCGGTCCTTGGCGACCACCGAGAAGCTGCCTTCGACGAGGTAGGGGTAGATCGCCAGGATCTGCTCGACGCCGTCGAGGTGCTTGACCACGACCTCACTGACCGTGCGCACGTTGTTGAGCAGCGAGGAGATGTCGACGTCGTTGTCCTCGATGAAGGTGCGCACCTCGTTCACGGTCGCCGACCCAGTGTTGATGATCTTGCGCAGATCCTTGTCGGAGCCGGCCAGGGTGTCGCTGAAATCAGCGAGGTTCTTCGAGAAGGTGCGGATCGATGAGGCCATGTCGAGCTGGGTGCCCAGGACGGTGTTGCTGTCCCGGATCAGGTCGGTGGTCAGCTTGAAGTTGTCGTTCGCGGTCTCGATGAAGGAGTTGGAGGTGTCGATGATCCTGGACAGTTCCTTGCCGGTGCCGTCGAAGGCGACGCCCAGCTCGTGGACGACCGTGCGCAGGTCGTCGCGGCCGATGTCGGCGGTAGTGTTCGAGATGTCCTCGAGGAGCTTGGAGGTCGCGATCGGGATCTCGGTCCGGTCCACCGCGATCTCCGACTCCTCACCGAGGTAGGGGCCGTCGTCGACCTGGGGCTGCAGCTCGACGAACTGCTCCCCCACAGCCGATCGGTTGGCGACCAGGGCCCGCGAATCGGTCGGGATCTCGTCCCAGTCCTTGTCGATCCCGAGGTGCACGTCGACCCCCTCGTCAGTCAGGACCATCTCCTCCACACGGCCGATGGTGACCCCGCGGTAGGTGACCTCGGCGCCAGAGAAGATGCCGCCGGAGTCCTTGAAGTGGGCCACCACGGTGTAGGTGTCGTCGTAGAAGACGCGGTCGAGACGGGCGTAGCGGGCTCCCACGAAGGAGACCCCGAGCAGGGTGATGACCACGAAGATCGCAAGTTGGATCCTGGTCCTGCGGGTAATCATCGCGCCACCCCCGGAAGCAGTCCGGCAACGAGTGCCGGGTCGTAGTCCTCCATCATTCGACCCAGGGAGACCGAGGTCTGCCCTCCGCCGCCGGCGCCGGGCGCGGCCCGGCCTCTCCCGTTGAGCAGGTCGTCGAGTCCCTCATCCAGGCCGAGTCCGAGGTCGGGCAGGCCGGGAAGCAGCGGCCCCTTGTCGCCCTTGCCGTCCTCGTCTCCCTTGCGGCCGTTCTTGCACAGCTGCGGAAGGATCTTGCACGGCAGCTCAAGGACGGGGTCCAGCGCCTTGAGGCACTCCCTCAGGTCGGCCGTGTCGAGACAGTTGCTGACCTTCTTCAGCGCCTTCTTGCACAGGTCGGAGAGGTCAATGCCGCCACCGGGCGGGATCATCCCGAGCGGGATGCAGGCGGTCTCCTCCTCACCCGGCGCCAGCAGTCTCACGTCGAGCTTGATGGAGAGGTTCACGAAGTCGCCCATGTGCAGGTTCCGCGCGACCTGCGGGTCACGGCCGACGGACTCATCGACGAACGGGTAGGTCAAGAACACGTGGAAGGCGTTGGCGAAGTCGTCGCCGGACTTGGCGAACTGGGTCAGGACGGGCTGCAGCTGGGTGAGTGTGTCGATCGTCGCCGTCTTGGAGGCGCTGATCACGCGCGTCCCGACGTTGCCCAGCCTGCTCAGCGCCTTGAGCATCTTGACCAGATCGGCCCGCTGGGAATCGATCGAGTCCAGAGCCCCGGGGAGGTCGTCGAGGGCGGTGGTGATCGTCTTGCGCTGCTTGTTGGCAGAGACCGAGAGCTGGTTGAGCTTCCTGATCGCGTTGACAATCCCGGTCTTGTTGTCGTCGAGCTGCTCCATGAACGAGGACAGCTGGGTGAGCACCGACTTGGCGCTGCCCTCCCGGCCCTCGAGCGCGTTGTTGAGCTCGCTGGTGATCGTCTTCAGCTGGGCGACGCCGCCCCCGTTGAGGACCAGGCTCAAAGCGCCGAGGACCTCCTCGACCTCGGGGTTCCGGTTGGTGCTCTCCAAACCGATGTTGTCGCCGTCGGAGAGCGTGCCATGTGGGTCCTCGGGAGCCCGCAGGGAGACGAACTTCTCGCCGAGCAGGCTCGTCTGACGGATCTCGGCCAAGGTGTTGGCCGGCAGATCGGCGTCCTGACGGATGGCCAGGGTGACCTCGGCTTCGTTGTCCTTGAGCTCGATGTCGGTGACCTTGCCGACGGTGACGTCGGCAACTTTCACCGTCGACTGCGGAACCAGGTCGAGTACGTCGGGGCAGGTCACCGTCACCTTGACCGGGTCCTCGCCCACGTCGGCGCCGCCCGGCAGCGGCAGCTTGTCGACCGAGAATTCGCAGGCGCTCAGCAGCAGCGCGATCACCAGGATCAGCGAGAGTCGAAGGTGTCTTTTCATCGGGCCACCTCCAGCAGCGCGTTGAAGCTGGGGTCCGAGGCCGACTCGGTCAGGGCACCGGTCCTGGGGAGGATGCTCCCGACC
>JAKDNC010000356.1 GCA_030452025.1 Nocardioides sp.
CATGGTCCGACTGACCTCCCCGTCGGCCTTGGTCTTCGGCTCCCAGAACGCGTAACCCAGGTCGAGCAGGAGTACCCGACTGGCTTCGATGCCGCGCGCCGAGGAGTACGAAACGAGTCGGACGTGGCCTTCAGGGAGGACGACAGCCTTGTTGGCATCAATCGTCTGGTCGAGATAGGGAACGCCCATCCGGTCCAGAGCCTGCCGCGCGGTCTCCAGATTCCTCGCGTCCTGTCCCTTCGACCTAGCCACCAAGATGGCGAGATCCCGCGGTCGTCGCTCCCGTTCCAGACGTTCGAGCAACTCGGTCAGGACGTCCTGGAAGCACTGGTCTTTCCCCGGCGGGTATTGCCAGAAGCGGACGTCGATCAGTTCCGTCGGATCGGGCACGGCCTCCATTTCCAGGTCAAGGCTGGCCTGACTGGAACGACGCTGGATGGCCCGCGTGGAGTACCAAGCAGGAATCCGATCCTTGGCAGGAGCGATGTCCCGGACCGAACGTGCAATCTGAAGGGTTGCGCTTGCTGCGCGCCTCGAGGTAGTCAGCTTCACGAGCGAGTTCGATTCCTGAGCGCGCTCGCGCGCCTTGACCAGGAGCGGAGCAGGCGTCCCTTCGCTGTACAACTCTTGCCCAGGCCCGTCAGCGAGGAACCACCGGGCGTCCTGCTTTGTGACTAGTTGGATGTTGTCGAACGCCCATTGAGACAGGTCCTGCGACTCGTCGATGCAGACCGTGTCGTAAAGGTTAGCGATCAAATCAGCGTCATCACCGACCAACGAAGTCAGGCGTCCGATGGGGATGATGTCGATGTGTGCGGCGAGTTCGTCGCCGACACCCTCGTGGGCGAGCAGGCCCTCAAGGAAGCTGGCCAACACCAAGTTGAAGCACGTGAACAACACGCGTCGGCCTTGCTTGGCGTGCTCCAACGCGAGGCGCATGAGTTCGATCGTCTTACCCGTTCCGGGTGCGCCCTCGAAGATTACGACGCGCGGATCGGATGGGCCGAGGTAGGCGCGGTCCCTCGGCGTCTGCTTAACGGCAGGCTTCTCATTCCGAGCGCTGGACGAGGATGCCAGGGCAATGGCCTGTATTGCGACCTTGGCTCGTCCGGCATCCGCCGACGAGGACTTTGGCTTTCGCGAGACTGCCTCGTCAATGGACAGGTGCTGAATGAGAAAGTCGATCTGCTGGGCATCGGGTAAGGAACGCTGTCCGTAGATGCTTTGAAGTTGCCGACGGAGTGACTCTGTCGAGTCAAGGTCGTCCGCGAATAAGAACCAGGATTTGGCCAACTCGATCAGTTGGCTACTGCCGGCGAACGCTTCCTCAAAGTCAGCCGAGGCGATTTTCGGAAATGCCACGACATGCTTCATGAACGGGTACGGGTGCCTGGCGGTGCCCTGCGCGTGCTTCTGCAGATAGTTCCGCAAGGAGTTCATGCCGCTGCGGGCCTGCTCCAGCGGATGCTTAGACTGCACGCCATTGGGGTAGCGGATCTTGCACGTCTTCGGACCCATCTCCTCGATCTGGTCCAGCACGATGGCCTTGACCTCGACGGCGAAGACACCGAGTTTCGGCACAGCGAGAAGGAGGTCGCACTCGTCGCCAGAACCCAGCGTGTGGCTGTTGAGTTCAGTCCAGACGTGCGTGTCGGCGTCGAGCAACTCCTCGATCCGAGCTAGGAAGGCGGCTTCACCTCGATTGCGCGGCCGCGGCGTATGTAGCAACGCCATCCGTTCTCCGTCCTCTGACACGTCAGCAGCTCCCCAACGGAACCCTAGTGTCTGCGGTTCGAGTCAGGCGCCGGTTCACCGAATTGAGTGGAGTGGCCCTTCGAGATCAGGGCCTAGACCACGCCGTCCCGCGCGTGGAGGAGAAGCAACTCCAAGCAGAGTCCGTCGCCAAAGAGAGCGAGCAGCTCGTCGACGGCACCTTCGAGCCGAGCGAGGAGTTCGGCCTTTGTTCCGGTCGTCGCCGAAAGTCCAGGCCCGATGGAAGGGGTGGAGTCCGCCGGAGGTCGAGGGATCAAGCGTTCGAAGTGGCTCGACTCGTCGAAGTCGGCGGCGCCGTCCGCGACTGTCATCCACATGAGACCACTGTCGCCGAGGAGTTTGGCTCACACGTACCGGTAACGCTCCCGTTGCGGAGAACTCGCCGAATCGAGGCTGACGCACGTTCGTCGATCCCAAATCGCTGGTCGTCTCCGACTGTTGCTGGCCGCTCAACTTTCCGCTCGACAGCCACAGAAACCGGCCGTTCAGACCCTCCAAAGCGTCGGCACGCATGCTACGAAAGAACGTAGATGGGTCGCCCTGGTTGGGCGACCCACGATCGACTTTCAGGGTAGTTGCTGGACGTTGCTGATGGTTGCTGCAGGCCCCGTCCGGCTCAGAAATCGAGGTGACCGGCATGCACGGCGGGATGAAGTTCTATCGCGGCTCGGCGGCAGCGGCCCGCGCCTACGTCGAGGCTGACCACTCCCGTGCCGATGACTACTACCTGAGTGAAGGCGCCGGTGTCGCCCTCCACTATGTCGCAGAGGTTGGCGAGTCCACGAACGCGACGGTGAGGCAGGTGGGCGATCTGGACGGCGAGTCGTATGAGCAGTGGGTCGCCGGGTACGACGTCGACACTGCCCGTCCGAAAGGTCGCCTGCGCGACGACGCGAACGCGTTGCGGTTCGTCGAGGTTACCGTCAACGGTCCGAAGACCTGGTCCCTGGCTGCAGCGCTGCATCTGGAAGTGTCAGCAGCGCTGGACGCAGCCCAAGCGCGGGCAGCCGAACAGATCATCAGCTGGGTCGCCGAACATGCAACAACCCGCGTGGGGCCGCGTGGTCGTCAGGTGCAGGTGCGGGTGGAGCAGATCGAAGCAGCAGCGATCAGGCATTACACCTCGCGGGCAGGTGACCCGCACCGTCATCTGCATCTTCAGATCAACGCGCGCGTCTTCGCCGCCGGCGGGTGGCGTGGTCTGCATTCGGTCGGGATGCGCGATTCGCTGGAAGCGATCAACGGCATCGGCCACGCCGCTGTCGCCACCGACCCCCGTTTCCGGGAAACGCTTGCCGAGCATGGCCTCACCCTCGACCCGGCGACCGGGGAAATCAACGAGCTGGCGCCGTACGCGGCTCGGTTTCAGTGCACGTGCCGCTCAGATCGGTCGCAACCTCGACCGGTACGAAGCCGAATGGCGTGCAGCGCGTCCGGGCGACGAGCCGGGACCGCGATTGCGACAGGCGTGGGATCGACGGGCGTGGTCGCAAGCGCGGCCCGACAAGGTAGCGCCAAAGGACGGTGTGGCGATGGTCGCCGCATGGAACGAGGAGTTGCGGCACCTCGGCTACCGCAACCCGGAACGTCGTTCACCTGGCTCGTCGCCTTCTGTTGGTTCGCTCGACCGCGACACAGCGGTCGAGTTGGTGATCTCCCGACTGGGGGCGAAGCGGTCGTCCTGGAACGCCGCCGATATCCGTGGACAGGTCGAGCAGTGGATCGCAGAGGCCGGGCTCATCGCGGCCGCGGCAGTCCGGATCGAGTTGGCCGAGGACATCACCGAGCGAGCTGTCGCAGCATGCGCACCGCTGCTGAACCGGGACGATGTGCCTAAGCACGTCCGTGGGCTCACGTCTTCGCGGGTGGTCGGGGTCGAGGACCGGATCACGCAGTTGCTTGGTCTCGGTGCATCGATAGTTGGGCGCGACGCCCACCTGAAGCCAATACCGGCGGCATCGCTCGACCCCACACAACGCGGCGCCGTCGCAGGGTTAGCGGGCACGAAGTGTCTCCTGGTCGTCGAAGGTGCGGCCGGTGCTGGGAAGACCGCGACGCTCGCGATGGCGAAGGAGGTGCTGGCGAAGCGTGGGCAGCAGATGATGGTCGTGTCCCCGACGCTCAAAGCCGCTGAGGTCGCCGCGAATGAGATCGACGCCCCGGCGTTCTCTGCAGCGTGGCTGATCCACCAGTGGGGATGGCGCTGGGACGACGACGGGCACTGGACCACAACCAAGACGATGCCCGCCGACCCACGCGCTGTCCTCAAACGCGGTGACCTACTGGTCGTCGACGAGGCCGGAATGCTCGACCAAGACACAGCCCGCGCCCTAATGGAGATCGTCAGCGTATGCGCCGCCCGGATCGCGTTCATGGGCGACCGACACCAACTCCCAGCCGTTGGCCGCGGCGGAGTCCTCGACCTCGCAGCCCAACACGTCGGCCCGGACGCCACCATCACCCTCGACGTGGTCCACCGGTTCGCTGACCCTGAGTACGCCCAGATCAGTCTGTCCATGCGCCGACGCCCCGGTGTCGAG
>JAKDNC010000357.1 GCA_030452025.1 Nocardioides sp.
CGTCTCTGATGCTGGTGATCCCGGACTCGGCGACCAGCACCCGGTCGTCGGGGACCAGTTTCGAGAGCCGCCCGAACGTGTCCGGGTCGACCTCGAGGGTCTTGAGGTTCCGGGCATTGATCCCGATCAGCTGTGCTCCCAGGTCGACCGCGCGACGGGTCTCCTCTTCGTCGTGCACCTCCACCAGGACGGTCAGGCCCAGCGCCTGCGCCTCGGCGTACAGCTTCTCCAGGAGCGGCGGGTCGATCGCGGCGACGATCAGCAGTGCGAGGTCGGCGCCCGCGGCCCGGGCCTCGTGCAACTGGTAGGTGGTGACGATGAAGTCCTTGCGCAGGAGCGGTGTGTCCACTGCCGACCGCACGGCGCGCAGATCGTCGAGGCTGCCGTTGAACCGGCGCTTCTCGGTGAGCACCGAGATCGCGCCGGCGCCGCCGCGCGCATAGGCCTCGGCCAAGACAGCTGGGTGCGCGATGTCGGCGAGGTCGCCCTTGCTCGGGCTCCTCCGCTTGACCTCCGCGATGATGCTCATCGCTTCGTCGCGAAAGAGCGGCATCGGGTCCCGTGGGCCGGGCGCCTGGGCAGCCTGGACCTGGATCTCGTCGAAGGGGGTGAGTGCCTCCCGCTCCGCCAGATCGATCCGGACGCCGGCGACGATGTCGTCGAGCACGGACATGCAGCTACCTCCAGTTGTGGGAACGGATCGATCTTCTCACCCTGCCGGTGAACTCCCGCCGGTGGCCGCTCAGGGTGGCCGCTCAGGGCGGCCGATCGGGGCGATCCATCAGGCTGTCCTTCAGGCTGCGAGCCAGGAGCCCATCGGGAGGTTGCGCAGCACACCGAAGACCGCGAAGGCGCCCAGGAGGAGGCAGGTCACGACGGGCGTGACCTCGAGCGGACGGCGCCTTTCGCCGGTCCACGCGATCCGCGTCCAGCGGAGCCAGAGGACGGCGACCAGGGGGATCAACCCCACGACGAGCAGGTTGCTGGAGGCCGCGCCGAAGACGTCGAGATCGGAAAGGTTGTGCACGGCTCGCAGGCCGCCGCACCCGGGACAGTCGAGGCCGGTGACCAGGTTGAAGGGGCAGAAGCCCCAGCTCCCCTGGACGTGCGGGTCACGGAAGTGGAGCGCCGTCACCGCCGTCAACCCGGCCAGTGCGAGTCCGAGCGGCGCCGCCAGCCGGGACGCGCGCTGGTCAGCGAGCGGCGCCAAGACCCATCTTCGACATGACCACCATGACGATCAGCGCGATGGGCAGCAGCGCCATGCCGATCCAGAAGATCACCATGTTCGGCGGCTGGTTCATCAGCCCGATGCCCGCCACGACGAAGGCGGCCAGCCCGATGACCACTGCGGTCCAAGCTGCGGGGGTGTTGCCGTGGTTGTCAGACATGCAGGAAACTCCTCGTGCGTGGTAGCGACGGCACACAGTGTAGAGCTCGGCTCAGACTGTCGGGTCGCGACCCTCGTCGATCGCCTTCCACAACTCGACCGATGAGGCGTCCTCGAGATCCTCCGGAGCGGAGTCATCGCTCCCGGGGGCGTCGTAGCGCCCACCCATCTCGGGCCAGTGAGCCACGAACTTCAGAGCTGCGACCGCAGCCACGACCGCGATCACCGAGGCCACCAAGGCGGCGTACCACCAGCCGGTGAAATGAGACCCGTCATAGGCCGCGGCGATGTCGTGGTCCGCGAATCGGGCACGCAGGTCGTCGCGCATCGTCCACCGGGCGCTGAGCGCAGTGGCCAGGACGCCGAGCGAGGTGACCACGGCCAGTACGGCGACCACCCGCCGCACGCGGCCCCTGGTCACCAGGATCACTCCCCAAGCGGCCAACAGCACCAGGCTGAGGGAGCCAGCCAAGGGCGCGTCGATGTTGAGGCCGATCTGCTCGGCCAGGGTCTCCCCGCCCACCTGGTCCGCGGACACCTCGCTGACCAGCCAGTCCTTGGACCCGGCGACAGCCGCGAGCGCACTCGAGGTGAGGCCGACCAGGACGATCGGTCCGAAGGTCTTGCGCGGCTCAGGCATCGGGACCCAGTCGATCGGCGTCGAAGCAGGTGCGGTCCCCCGTGTGGCAGGCGGCGCCGTCCTGATCCACCTTGACCAGCAGCGCATCGCCGTCACAGTCGAGACGGACGTCCTTGACCCACTGCACGTGGCCCGAGGTGTCGCCCTTGACCCAGTACTCGTTGCGGGAGCGGCTCCAGTACGTCGCCCGACCTGTGGTGAGGCTGCGGGCGAGGGCCTCGTCGTCCATCCACCCGAGCATCAGCACCTCACCGGAGTCGTGCTGCTGCACGATGGCGGCGACGAGCCCGTCGTCGGTGCGCTTGAGGCGCGCGGCGATGGCAGGGTCGAGTGTGGTGGTCACGATCATCCAGCCTACGCGCGGCCTTGCTGGGCCACCCACGAGGCGTGCAGCCCGGCGTAGACAGTGCCGGTCTCCTGCGCCAGTTTGCCGTGCGGGCCGCGCTGGACGATGCGACCCCGGTCGACCACGACAACCTCGTCGACGTTCTCCGCGGTGCTCATCCGGTGGGCGATGGTGACCGACGTGCGGCCCTGCATCAGACGCTCGAGGGCACGTCCGATCCGCATTTCGAGGTGCGGGTCGACGGCGCTGGTCGCCTCGTCGAGAACCAGCAGGTCCGGGTCGGCCAGGTGGGCGCGGAGCAGCGCCACCAGCTGGCGTTCGCCGGCGGAGAGAGACTCTCCCCGTTGACCGACGGGGGTGTCGAGGCCCTTGGGGAGGGCGTCCAACCAGCCCGCGAGGCCGAGCTCGGCGGCCGAGTCGAGAATCTGTCGGTCGGTCGCACCGAGCCGGCCGTAGAGCGCGTTGGCGCGCAGGGTGTCGTCGAAGAGGAAACCCTCTTGGGGCACGAGGACCACCGAGCTGCGCAGCGAGGACTGCCGGATCTCACGGACGTCGATGCCGTCCAGGACGATCGCACCCGTGCCGGGGTCCATCAACCGGGTCAGGAGCTTGGCGAAGGTCGACTTCCCGGACCCCGTCTCCCCCACGATCGCCACGCGGGTACCGGCGGCGATGTGCATGTCGACGTCGTGGAGGACATCGGGGCCGCCCGGATAGGCGAACGTGACCCGCTCGAAGTCGACGTCGATCGGACCGCGGGGCAGCACGGCGCCAGCCACCCCCGGATCGACCAGGTCGGCGGGCGTGTCGAGGATCCCGATCACCCGTCGCCAACCGGCGATCGCATTCTGTCCGTCGGTGAGGATCTGGGTGCCCATCTGGACCGGCGAGACGAACAGCGTGACGAGGAAGGCGAAGGCGACGACCTCGCCGGCGCTGATGTCGCCGGCGAAACCGAGCCAGATGCCGATGATGATCACGCCGGCGTTGGCCAGGCCGCCGGAGAGGCCGCCCAGCGAGAACGAGAAAGCGGTGAATCCCTGGGCCATGGTGGCTGCGCGCTTGTTCTCCTCGATCGCCTCGTCGATGCGCTGCTGGGTGCGCTCCTCGACGGCGTACGCCTTCACCACCGCCGCACCGACAACTGGTTCGGAGACCGCCGAGAGCATCACGCCGACCTGTTGCCGGACCACGCCGTAGGCATCGGAGAGCTTCTGCTGGAAGTAGCGTAGAGAGAGCAGCAGCGGCGCGAAGCAGACCCAGACCACGAGGGCGAGCTGCCAGGAATAGATCACCATCAGCACGGTTGCCACGAGGATCTGGCCGATGCTCACGATCATCAGGACGCCGCCGAAGACCAGGAAGTGGCTCACGGTGTCGACGTCGCCGGTGACCCGGGAGACCAGCGAACCACGGCGCTCGGTGTTCTGGGTGAGCAGCGGGAGGTCGTGGACGTGGCGGAAGGCCTTGATCCGGAGCGTCGCGAGGCCGCCCTCGGCAGCACGGAAGAGTCGGGTGGTCATGGCGTACGACGCAACGCTCGTCGCCACGATTGCCACTGTGGCCAGCAGTCCCATCCTCACCACGAAGCCGACATCGGGCCCTCCGGGGCCGTCGAGGCCGCGGTCGAGGGTCTGCTGGACCACGATGGGGACGACGACCTGGCCGGCCGTGGAGATGACGGCCAGCAGCAGCGTGACGCCGAGTCCCCGGCGCAGCTCGGGTGAGATCTCCATGCCGCGACGGATCGTGGCCATTGCCGGGGACCGCTCGCCGGAGTCGACGTGGGTGGTGCTCACTGGTTCACCTCCGCTGCATGCTCCTGCTCGTAGGCGTTGACCAGGTTGGCGTAGGCCGGACTGCGCTCGAGGAGCTCGGCGTGGGTTCCGCGATCGGCGACCCGCCCGTCGGAGAGGTGCAGCACCTCGTCGGCCAG
>JAKDNC010000358.1 GCA_030452025.1 Nocardioides sp.
GTCATAGAAGTAGATGCTGTAGATGATCCCGTGGTTGACGGGACCCACGATGTCGAGCCCCTCGGCGGTGATTCGGGCATGCCATGCGTCGACGGCTTCGACCGAGTCGACGTGCAGGGCCAAATGGTCGAAGGTCTCGTAGGCGGGGTGCGACGGTGCCGACCTGGGAGGCAGCTCAGGCGCCTCGAAGAAGGCCAGCGTCGAACCGTCCTGCATCCGGAAGAAGATGTGGAAGTAGGGGAACGGCTCACCCGTGGACGGCACCCGGTCATCGGTGACAGCCTGGACCAGCTCCATCTTCATCACTCGGGTGTAGAAGTCGACGGTGGCCTCGGCCGACGGGGTGACATAAGCCAAATGGTTGAGCATGGTGGGGGTCGTGGTCTCCACGTGTGACTCGTGGGGGGCGACCTTGGTGCCGGACGTTGCGGTGGTCATGGTTATCTCCGAATCTTTGAGAGTCGTACTTCAGTTGTTGAGCACGTCGATAACGACGCGGCCGCGGACCTTGCCGGCAAGGATCTCCTCAGCCAGTTGGGGGATTTCGCTGAAGCTGCGGGTTTCGCTGAGCGAGTCCAAGAGGCCGATCGGCAGGTCCTCGGCCAGACGTGCCCACGCCTTCTCACGCTCCGACAGGGGGCACATGACGGAGTCGATCCCCAGCAGGTTGACGCCGCGCAGGATGAATGGCAGGACGGTGGTGGGCAGATCGGAGCCGCTGGCCAACCCGCAGGCGGCGACGGAGCCGCCGTACTCGAGTTGGCTGATGACGTTGGCTAGCGTCGGCCCGGCCACGGTGTCGATCGCCGCAGCCCAACGCTCCCCCTGTAGAGGCCTGCCGGTCTCGCCGAAGTCGGCTCGGTCGACGATGCGAGTGGCCCCGAGCTCCCGGAGGTAGTCGTGGGTCTCGACGCGTCCTGTGGAGGCCACCACATCGTGGCCGAGCTTGGCGAGCAGTGCGACCGCGACGCTGCCAACGCCACCGGCGGCACCGGTCACCAACACCTCGCCTCGGCCCGGAGTGAGGCCCGCGTCCTCCAGCCGCATGACACACAGCATCGCTGTGAGGCCAGCTGTGCCGACAGCCATCGACTGGGAGAGGGACAGACCCTCGGGGCGGCGTACGAGCCACTCCGAAGAGACGCGCTGCCGGGTGGTGTAGCCGCCAGGATGGGTCTCGGAGAGACCGAAACCAGTTAGCACCACCTCGTCGCCCGCAGCCCACTCAGCACTGTCGGACTGCTCGACGACCCCGGCCAGGTCGATCCCGCACACCATGGGGAAGCGACGCGCTATGCGACCCTTGCCGGTGACAGCGAGGCCGTCCTTGTAGTTGAGGGAGGAGTGGTGCACCGCAACGGTGACATCGCCCTCGGGGAGGTCGTCGGCGCTGAGGGTGGCGAGCCGGGCCGGCCCGGGCTCGGTCACCACGTAGGCCACGTGGCTGTTCTGGTCCGTCATGTTCGTCCTAGGTGTAATCGATGTGGTGGTGCTTACGGGCGCTCTTGGCCGACGACCTGCGCGATGAACGATCGGTCGATGAAGTCGCTTTCGGGGAGAGGATCTGTTCCCTGCATCGTGCCGGTGGAGATGTAGAGCCGCTGGCGAAGCCGTCGATCTTGCCGTCGGCAACCAATTGCAGGGCGTCGACGGAAGGCACGGTCTCGATGGTGAGGTCGATGTTTTCCTTGTCGAACTCGCCTAGTGCCTCTGCCATCGACAGGATGTACGTCGTGGCGACCTTATTGGTCGGGATCGCGAAGGTGATTTCCGCCTTGTCCTCCAATGGCTGAGGGGCAGGAGTCCCAGGCTGGCAGCGAGTCGGCCCCTTTCCCTCGTCGAACTCAGGCTGGAAGACGGCGTCCTCGCAGCCTTCGACTTCGACGATCTCCACCGGCTCGCTCGAGGCAGGGTCGGTATCGTCGGAGCTGCTGGCACCGCAGGCAGAGAGCGCGAGGGGTCCCGCCACGAAAAACGCGAATCGCTTGCTCTTGGTTGGGTTCATGCTTCTGCTCTCGCTCTCAATTGGTGCTGGTCAGGGGGTGTTGTGCGGGGACACGGGCCATTAAGACCTGCCCGTTCGGGTCCAGGGCGTCAGGAGGCGTCCTGTCCAAGTGACCAGCGCAGCGAGAGTCACCCCGAGAAGCGACACGGCAACGATGCCCACAAACATCTGCTCGTTCATGAAGATCCGGCGGGAGTCGAAAATCAGGTAGCCCAGGCCCGAGTTGCCGGCGAGGAACTCGGCAGCCACGATCATGATCACCGATACGTTCACACCCACACGGAGTGCCACGAAGAGCTGCGGCAGCACGGATGGCACGATCACGTCCCGAATCGTCTGGATCCGGCCGACATGGAGCGCTCGCTGATTCGCGGTAACCCTCGGGGATGCTGACCACGGCCTCCATCGTGTACAGCCACACGTAGAAGAACACCGTCCAAGACACAATCAACAGCAGCGACGGCTCGCCGAGGCCCACCAAGGTCATGAACACGGGCATCAAGGCCAGTTTGGGCACCACGTAGAGCGCGTTCAACGTCGGCTCCAAGGCTGCCCGAACCAGACGGATGCTGCCCAGCAGCATTCCCACCACCATGCCGAGAAACCCGCCTGCGACGACCCCGACAAGCACTCGCCGCAACGTGACGTAGATGTCCTGCCAGAATCGTGGGTCCTCCGCAGTAAGCATCTCCGCGCCGACCTGCAGGATGCGACTCGGCGCAGGGTAGAGACGCTTGTCGATCCAGCCTTGCGTAGCCGCGACCTCCCACAGACCGAGCAGCGCTACCGGCACGAGGACGCCTAGGCTCACCTCCAGCGCGCGCCGTCGACGGGCGTAAGCCACGGTCTGCCGGGACTTGCGGGTGGCTCGACGAGTGACGGTGACGGACCGCTCGCGAGTGGATGAGGCGACACTCATGAGGACCGCCCCCGGCGCTGGTCTGCGACTTGTTGTTCCACTTCGGCTCGAAGGCGGTCCCAAAGCTGGCCCCGGATCTCTCCAAACCTGGCACTCTGCCGAACGGCGGTGTCGCGAGGTCGGGGGAACGGGACCTGGACGTCGTCGATGATGCGCCCAGGTCGAGAACTCATCACCAGGACTCGATCGCCGAGGATGATGGCCTCCTCAAGGCTGTGGGTGACGAAGACAACGGTGCGCTTGCTGTTCCCAGAGACCTCGAGCAGGACCTCCTGGAGCATCTCGCGCATCTGCGCATCCAGCGCCGCAAAGGGTTCGTCCATGAGCAGGACGTCCGGTTCGGTGGCCATGGCTCGAGCGATGGCCACCCGCTGCCGCATCCCTCCCGACAGTTGGCTGGGGTAAGCGCGTCGGAAGTCAAGAAGTCCAAGTCGTTCAAGCCACAGATCCGTTCGCTCTCGCGCATCTGCTTTGGAGAGCTTGAGCACACCGAGGGCGAACCGCACATTCCCCTCCACGGTCTTCCACGGAAAGATCCCGTAGTCCTGGAACACCGTTGCCACTGAAGCCCGGTGAGTTGGGGGGAGCCTCAGGTCGATCTGCCCGTCGGAGGGCGAGGCCAGTCCGGCGATCGCGCGCAACAACGTGGACTTGCCGCACCCGGAGGGCCCCACCAAACAGGTGAACTCCCCTTCCGCAATGTCCAGGGTGACAGGCCCGAGTGCGTGGACCGCCTTGTCCCCCACGCCGTACGTGTGGGTGACGTGCTTGATCGAGATCTTGTGCGGGGACACCATGGCCACCTCGTCCAGCAGGGTCATTCCGTTGGTCATGAGTGCTCCATTCGTGTGCTCGGCGCGGCACCGCGCACGATGTCGAGGAGGGAACCAGGGTCGACGCTCACTTCGTTTGCCCGCCAGGCGACGTGCCCGTCGGGTCGAACCAGGACCAGCGGTGCGCCGTAGGTCGCGCGCACTGACGGGTCGTCGAGATCGATCAACCGGATCGGCAGGCCGCGCTCGGCAGCCGCCGTGAGCATGGGGGAGACGTCGAGGTCACCGGCCGCCAGGCGCAGCAGGACGAAGCCGCCGCCAAAGAGGTCGATGGTCGACCGTCCGTCGGCCAGGTAGACGTGGGGGGCGCGATGGCCGGGACGTGCCGTGGGCACGTAGGTGCTGACCTCGTCCGGGGTGGGCGGGGTCCCGTCGGCTACGAAGAGAGGGGATGTGTCATAGCGATAGCCGAGGCCGACCCCCTGGGAGGGCCACTCGCCATGCAGCGACTCCACCAACGTGTCGCCGATCTCGCGCCGCGCCGCCTCACCGGCGGCGGTATCGTCCATGACGAGGCTGTAGTCTATGGCGCTGACCCATTTGCCG
>JAKDNC010000359.1 GCA_030452025.1 Nocardioides sp.
CGGGGGCGGCGCCCGGGGCCTGCGCCGGCGCCTCACGGTGTCGCGCTGCGCTGCGGGCGCGCCCTGGTCCTCGAGGGTGGGCCGCGGGCCCCGGGCCCGCCCCCGGGGCGCCCCGGCGCCCCCCCAGCAGCGGCCGGGCCCGGCCGGTCGCCAGCGAGCCGACCTCGGCTCGCAGGGAGGTGACCGCCTGCTGACGCTCGGCCTCGATCTGGGCCTTGCCCGCCTCCACGATGCGGGTGTGCTCGGCCTGTGCCTGATCCCGCATCTCGGTGACGATCGTGGCGCCCTGCTCGCGAGCCTCCTCACGGATGCGCGCCGCTTCGTGGCGTGCCTCGGCGAGCTGGCGGTCGAGCTCGGCGAGCTTGGCGTCCGCCTCCGCCTGCTTGGTCTCGGCAGCGGCGAGGCCGCCCTCGATCGCGGTGGTGCGCTCGGCGAACGTCTTCTCGAAGCTCGGCACGACGTACTTCTTCACTGCGAAGAAGAGGATGCCGAAGACGACGAGTGAGAGCACCAGCTCGATCGGGTGGGGCAGGAGCGGGTTGAGCTCCCCGTCCTCTGCGGCGAGGATGGTCAGAGTCTGCATGAGCAGGTCCTTCTTCCGGGTCCTAGATCAGCGTGATTGCCGGGGCGTCGACTAGAGGACGAACGCGAGGGCAATACCGATGATCGCGAGCGCTTCGGCGAGCGCGAAGCCCAGGATGGCGATCGTCTGCAGGCGGCTCTGGGCCTCCGGCTGACGGGCGACACCATTGATGTAGGCAGCGAAGATCAGACCGATACCGATACCGGGGCCAATCGCAGCCAGGCCGTAACCGATCATGTTGAGGTTGCCGTCCACGGTGGTGTTCCTTTCGTAGTTTCCTTGTTGGAAAACGTGGGGTGGGTTGGGGAAGTGAAGAATCAGTGCTCGTCAGCGAGCGAGCCCTGGATGTACATGGCGTTCAGGAGAACGAACACGTACGCCTGCAGGAACTGGATCAGGATCTCCAGGAAGGAGATGACGATGAACAGCAGCCAGGCAAGGATTCCGACCGGGGCGTACTGGATCGCCATCTCGGTGATGAGGTACTGCCCGCCGAGGGCGAAGAGGATCAGCAGCATGTGACCAGCGAACATGTTGGCGAAGAGTCGCAGCGCCAGCGTGACGGGACGCACCAGGATGTTCGACATGAACTCCAGCGGCACCAGCAGCGGGTACATGAACGGCGTGACGCCCGCAGGCACGCACATGAGCTTGAGGTAGCCGACGAAGCCGTGCTTCTTGATGCCGACTGCGTTGTAGACCACCCAACTCATCAGAGCCAGGGAGTAGACCAGGCCGATCCGCGAGAACGTCGGGAACTCGAAGACGGGGACGCTGCCGAGCAGGTTGTTGACCAGGATGAAGAAGAACAACGCAAAGAGGTAGGGCACGAACTTCATGAAGTCCTGCGACCCGATGATGTCGCGGCCCATGGAGTTGCGTACGAAGCCGTAGGCCTCCTCCCCCACGAACTGCAGCTTGCCGGGGACCATGGCCCGCTTGCGCGCGGCCATCCAGAAGAAGACGAAGACGATGCCGGCGACGAGCACCAGCTGGATCATCGGCTTGGTGACACCGAGGTAGTGCGTCTGGCCCAACCATTCAAAGGTCTTGTCCGGGCCGATGGGAGGCAGATTGAAGTCCCCCGGGCTCGGCGGCGTGAAGCCGTCGGCGCGCGTCACGGACGTCGCGATAGAACTCACGGTGTCTCCTGTGTCTGCTGCACTTCTACAAATTCTGGTCTGTTGGTGGCTGTCTGAACCGCGCCCAGGTCATGTAGATCCCGAACCCTGCTCCGACCAAGATCCCGATCGCGACGAGGAACGTCGTCCCCAGCCAGCGATCCAACCCCCAGCCGATCAACCCGTACACGAAGACGCCGGCACTCAGGTAGCCGAAAGCGTGCCACGGGTCGCCCTGTGGTTGCTGGGGGATACTGTCGCCGGCGTCCGCAGACGTAGGTTTCTGCTGAGCCATCGCGAACCGGACAATAGCAGCCGTGAGTCGTCATCGCGCACCCGGATCCGACAAGTCGTAGACCGGCAGGCGCAAACGCGTGGTGATCACGATCTGGGCGACCAGCCACGTGAACGTCCCGACGATGATCGCGGCGACGACCCACTTGGGTGCCAGCGACTCCTCCAGCGCCCCGGCCCGATCCAATGAGACCAGGATCACCAGCAGGAGCACCAACTGGAGGGCGTAGCTGAGCAGGGCCACGATGATCGACATCGCGGGAACCACGCGGGAGACGAGCTCGACCGAGAAGGCCCCGAAAGCGAGCACGAAGACGATGACCAGCGTGCCGACCAGGGCGCCGTACGCCGCAGGAGCACCGTCGGTGACCGCCCCCAGGAGGGCGACCAAGAGACCCAGGACCGCCGCGACCACCATCGCATCGAGGAGCACCTTGACGCCCGGCTTCGGGGTGCTGTGCTTCAACTCGGTCGTCATGGTGGCGGCCGTTTCTCTGGGGGATTCGAACACGTTCTTCGAACGCTTGTGAAAAGTAGCACAAGGGGTCGGTGCGATGCCAAATCGTCGACACCGCGGCGGGCTCAGCCGCCGTCGGTCGCGCTCTCCACGGCCGGCTCCGGCACTTCAGTGCCCTCTTTCGGGGCGGGGTCGATCCCCCGCACGCGCGGCAACACGAAGGTGAGCAGGACGGTGACGACGAACCAGAGAGCGAGGAAGAGCCACGTCGTCGGGGCGGCGTACAGGCTGCCCAGCACCGTCCCGAAACCGATCAGCCCGGCCCACAGCCACAAGATGAGGACCGCTCGCCGGTGCGAGTGGCCGATCTCGAGCATCCGGTGGTGCAGGTGCTGCTTGTCCGGGTGGTAGAACATCTGGCCCCGGCGGGTGCGACGCACGATCGCGAGCACCAGGTCGGCCAGTGGGACGATCAGGATCGAGAGCGGCACGATGATCGGAAGCAGCGTCGGCAGCAGGCTCGCCTGGGACCCTCCGCCACCGCGGGTCACGTCGGTCGCGGAGCACTGGCCGGAAAGAGTCAGCGCCGAGGCGGAGAGCCCCAGTCCGAGCCGCATCGATCCGCTGTCCCCCATGAAGAGCCGGGCCGGGTAGAAGTTGTGCGGGAGGAAACCGGCGCAGGCTCCCCCGAGCGCCGCGCACAGGAGCGCCCCGGTGACTGCCAGCGACTGACCGTTCAGGTTCGCTATCTGGTAGCTGAACAAGAAGAACGCGATCGCGCCGCCGCCGACGACCCCGGCAGCCAGCCCGTCCAGCCCGTCGACGAAGTTCACCGCGTTCACGGTCGCGATCACGGTCACCACGGTGAGCAGGGCGGCCTGCGAGGTCTCCAGCGAGAACTGTCCTCCCCCCGGCGCCGGGAAGAAGAGGTACTGCACCCCGAAGGCGATCAGGATGCCGGTGGCGATCACCTGGCCACCGAGCTTGGTCAGGGCGTCGAGCTCGAACAGGTCGTCCAGGACGCCGACCATGCAGATGAACGCACCTGCGACGAGCACGACACCGGCATCGCGGAAGACGTTGGGGGTGCTCAGTGAGAGGAAGGGCAGCTCGCGTGCCACAAGATAGGCGGCGACCAATCCGCCGAGCAGCGCCAGCCCACCGAAGTAGGGAATCGGTACGACGTGCATGTCGCGGTCGCGGACCCTTGCGACGGCCCCCGTGCGCAGGGCGACCTCACGCGCGATCACGGTCAACAGGTAGGTCACCGAAGCGGCCACCAGGAAGACGACGAGATACTCGCGCACGCTGGATCAGCCCTCGTCCGACAAGGTCGCGCCGAGGGGTTCGAGGGCGGCGTTGAGGGTGGCCAGGTCCAGCGCCCCGGCGCGCAGGATGCGCCCCCGCTCGCCAGTCACGTCCACGATGGTTGAGGGTAGATCGCCGTCGGTCGGGCCGCCGTCGATGAAGACTCCGACGCTCTCGGAGAGCATCTCTTCGGCCTGGTCGACCGAGGTCGCGGCCGGCTCACCGCTGATGTTGGCGGAGCTGACCGCCAGCGGACCGGTGCGCTCCAAGATCTGGAGGGCCAGCGCGTGGTCGGGCATCCGCACGGCGACGGTCCCGCGGGTGTCACCCAGATCCCACTGGAGCGAGCCCTGCTGAGTGCAGACCAGGGTCAGTGGGCCGGGCCAGAACTCGTCGACCAGTGCCCGTGCATAGGCGGGAACCCCGACTGCCAGCGCGTCAAGCGTCGTGGCGGTGGAGACCAGGACAGGCGGTGGCATGTCGCGGCCCCGACCCTTGGCAGTGAGCAGCTTGCGGACCGCGGCGGGGTCGAACGCGTC
>JAKDNC010000360.1 GCA_030452025.1 Nocardioides sp.
ACGATCGTCGGTGTGGTGGCGCTCTTCCTGGCCACCACGAACGCGGAGCGGCTCAAGCGCATCACCAACTTCGTGGATCCGTTCAAGGACTACCACTCCGCGGGATGGCAACCCGCCCACGGCCTCTACGCCCTCTCCCGGGGCGGAATCTTCGGCCAGGGGATCGGAGCCAGCCAGCAGAAGTGGGGCGACCTCCCGGAGGCGCACACCGACTTCATCTTCGCCGTGCTGGGTGAGGAGCTGGGGCTGGTCGGCACCTTGCTGGTGCTGGCCCTCTTCTTCACGATCTGCTTCGCCGCCATCCGGGTCGCCAGCCACACCACCGACGCCTTCGTGCGCTACGTGACCTTCGGGATCATCGTGTGGCTCATGGGCCAGATGATCATCAACGTTGGGATGGTGCTCACACTGCTGCCTGTGATCGGCATCCCGTTGCCCCTGGTCTCCTATGGTGGGTCTGCACTGTTGCCATCGTTGGTTGCGCTGGGACTGCTGGTTGGGTTCGCCCGCCAGGAGCCTGAGGCGGCCAAGGCGCTGGCGGCACGCAAGCGAAGCCGTTCGGCCGGAGTTTCTGCCGGCTCAAATCGTCGAGGAAAGTAAATGCGCGTCCTGCTCGCCGGCGGTGGCACCGCCGGCCACACCTCACCCCTGCTCGCGACCGCTGACGCGCTGCGGCGCCTGGACCCGTCGACGGAGGTGACCTGTCTCGGCACCCCTCGTGGCCTGGAGAACCGGGTCGTCCCCGAGGCGGGCTACCCGCTGGAGCTGATCCCCCCGGTCCCGATGCCTCGTCGCCCCAACGCCGACCTGCTCAAGGTGCCTGCGCGCCTGCGCGGCGCGGTGAAGGAGACCTTGGCCATCTTCGACCGCATCCGGCCTGACGTCGTCGTGGGGTACGGCGGCTATGTCTCGATGCCGGCCTACCTCGCGGCCCGACGCCGCAAGCTTCCGTTGGTCATCCACGAGCAGAACACCCTTCCGGGCCTGGCCAACAAGGTTGGTGCTCGGGTCGCCTCCCGTGTCGCGGTGAGCTTCCCGGACACGCCGTTGCCGAGGGCCGAATACATCGGTCTACCGATCCGTCGGATGATCAGCACCCTGGACCGGACAGCGTTGCGCACCGAGGCCCGCGAATTCTTCGGCCTCGACCCGGACCGGCCGACTCTGCTGGTGACCGGTGGTTCCCAGGGGGCCCGACGCCTCAACCAGTCCGTCTCGGGTGCTGCCCGCGTGCTCGGGGCGGCCGGTGTACAGGTGCTCCACGTGGTTGGGCCCAAGGGAGAGGCAACTCCCGAGGAGACCGGGGTCCCCTACAAGGTGCTCCACTTCGTCGATCGGATGGATCTGGCGTATGCGGCGGCCGACCTCGTGGTGTGCCGCTCCGGCGCCTCCAGTCTCACCGAGGCCGCGGCGACTGGACTGCCGGCAGTCTTCGTGCCGTTGCCCATCGGCAACGGCGAGCAGACCCTCAACGCCCGCACGGTCGTCGACGTCGGGGGAGCGCTGCTGGTCGCCGACGAGGCGCTGTCGACCGAGTGGGTGGAACAGACCGTGCCCGGCCTGGCCAACGACACCGAACGACTCTCGGCGATGAGTGTCGCGGCCTCGTCGCTGATCCCGCGCGATGCCGACGAGAAGCTGGCCCGCATCATCTCGGCGGCGGCCCGATGAGGGTCCCGATCCCCGACGAGATCCTGCCGGCCGAGGAGCTCGGGCGGGTCCATTTCGTGGGAATCGGCGGCGCAGGCCTGTCCGCCATCGCTCGGATCATGCTTGCTCGCGGCATCGCCGTCAGCGGCAGCGACGGCATCGACTCGCCGGGCCTGCGCGCCCTCGGCGAGTTGGGGGCGCGCGTCCTGGTCGGCCACGCCGCCGACCAGGTGCGCGACGTCGACACACTGGTCGTCTCCACGGCGATCGGTGAGGACAACCCCGAATACGTGGCTGCCGTGGAGCAGGGATTGCGGATCCTGCCGCGCTCGGCGGCCCTGGCCTCGGTGATGGCGGGACGACGCACTGTCGCGGTCGCGGGGACACACGGCAAGACCACCACCACCTCGCTGCTCACCGTTGCCCTGCTCGCCTCCGGCGCCGACCCGACGTACGCCATCGGTGGTGAGCTCTCCACCACGGGCGTCAACGCGGCCGAGGGCAGCGGCGACCTCTTCGTCGCCGAGGCAGACGAGAGCGACGGCGCGTTCCTGGTCTACGCACCCGAGATCGCGATCGTCACTAACATCGACGCCGACCACCTCGACCAGTGGGGGACCGAGCAGGCCTATCGGGCGGCCTTCAGCGAGTTCCTGGGCAGGATTCGGCCCGGTGGCCTGCTGGTGACTTGGCACGACGACCCGGCAACCCTTGCGCTGGCCGAAGAGGCCCGCGGACGTGGCCTTCGCGTGATGACCTACGGCGAGTCCGGTGGGGCCGACCTCGTCGCGAGGAACCTGCGCCAGGACGGCGTCCGATCCACCTTCGAGGTCAGTCTGCACGGCGAATCGGTCGGCGAGTTCGCGCTGCGGATCCCCGGACGCCACTACGTCCTGAACACCTTGGCCGCCGTGGCCGTCGGCCTGGAGCTGGGCCAGGACGTCGACGCCCTGCGTGCGGGCCTGGCCGCCTTCACCGGCACCCGACGCAGGATGGAGCTCAAGGGCGAGGCGGCCGGCGTACGTGTCTACGACAGCTACGCCCACCACCCCAGCGAGATCCGTGGCGACCTCGAGGCGGCCCGGTCCATCGCCGGGGAGGGGCGGCTCATCGTCGCCTTCCAGCCACACATGGTCTCCCGCACCCGGATCTTCGGCGCCCGGATGGGGGCGGAGCTCGGGGCGGCAGACGAGGTCGTCGTGCTCGACGTCTATCTGGCTCGGGAGGTGGCCGATCCCGAGGTGAGCGGTGCGCTGGTCGCCTCGGCCGTGCCGCTGCCGAGCGACCGGGTGCGGTTCGTCCCGGACTTCGACGACGTCGCGGGCACCCTCACCGCGTTGGCGCGCCCCGGCGACATGGTCCTGACGCTCGGCGCTGGAACGATCACCTCGATCGGCCCCGAGGTGCTCGCCCTGCTCGGTGCCCCTGCGGGAGCCGAGGATGCTTGAGCGATTCCGTCGCGACGCCCACGATCCCCAGGGGTCGACGCGCAGACGGTTCGTCAGACGCCAGTGGACCCGGCGCTGGCTCGCGCTGCGCGTGGTGGTCGCCGCTGCGGTCGCCGTGCTCCTTGTCGTGCTCGGAGTGTGGCTGATCTTCTTCTCCTCGGTGCTGGCCGTGCAGGGCGCGGACGTGGAGGGCGCCAAGCAGCTCAGCGAGGACGAGGTGCTTCGGGCAGCCGAGGTGCCCGACGGTCGGGCACTGGCCCGGGTCGACGTCGACTCGATCGCCGAACGCCTCGAGGAGCTTCCCGCGGTCGCTTCGGCCGATGTGTCACGCAAATGGCCGGACAAGCTGTTGATCAAGGTGCGGGAGCGGGTGGCTGTCGCCGTGGTCTCGGTCGACGGGAAGTTCAAGGGCATGGACGAGACGGGTTTCGTCTTCCGTGACTTCCGTGCCGAACCGAAGGCGTTGCCGCTGGTCAAGGTCGACGGAGACGTCCAGGTCGGTAGTGGCGCCGGCGACGAGACCTTGGCGGAGGGAGCCGCGGTCGTGGCCGCTCTGCCCCGACAGGTGGCCCGTCAAGTTGAGTACGTTGAGCTCACCACCATCGACCAGATCTCGCTGCACCTGCGCGACGGCAAGACTGTGGAGTGGGGCAGTGCCGCCCAGTCCGAGGACAAGGGGCGGGTGCTGGCCTCGTTGCTCACCCAGGACGCAGATGTGTACGACGTCACTGTGCCGGGGATGCCCACCACCCGTTGACCGGCGATCGCGGGGGAGATGCGACGGTATTTCCTGTCCGAAGTAGGCGTGTCGCTCGCATTTCCCGTGCATTCATGCCTAGTGTCTTCGACAACGAGAGGTTGACATAACTATAACCCTCAGGTTCAGGGTTAGGGTTTTCGACTCGACCGGTCGGGGACTTCCTCGTCAGAATCGCCAGAGCAAGACCTGAGATTTCACAGCACAGAAGAGTTTCACAGCACAGTCAGGCCCGTTCCTCGATCGGAGGCGCGGGCGACACCGATCAGGGAGAGGCACAGCCACCGTGGCAGCAGCACAGAACTACCTGGCCATCATCAAGGTCGTAGGTATCGGTGGGGGTGGCGTCAACGCCGTCAACCGGATGATCGAGGTCGGCCTCAAGGGCGTCGAGTTCATCGCGATCAACACCGATGCGCAGGCGCTGCTGATGTCCG
>JAKDNC010000361.1 GCA_030452025.1 Nocardioides sp.
GGCGACCCACCAGTCGCGCCGGCGGAGCGCGGACCTCCTGACCCCCAGCGGGGTCCGGAGTCTGAGACGAGAGCGACTGGTGGGTCCCGATGGACCTTTGTGGCCAGACGCATCTCCCAAATGGGGTAGACCGGACGATTCGTGAGACACGGTCGATCGCGCGACCTACTCTGATCGGGTGGATATACCGACCAATTCAGGGTATAGGCCACGGGAGGGGGGCCCGAAGTTCTTCGGGGCTGTAGCCATGCATGGGAAGCAATCATCAACGCGGCCGATCGCGGCCTGGACTAGCGCGGCAGCGCGCAACACCTGGATGTGGGCACTCCTGGTCCTCACTCTCGTGTCCGTGCCGTTCGTCATCGTCGTCGTCTCGTCCGACCCGAAGGAGCCGCTGGCCGCGGCGGCCTCGGTCACCTGGCTGCACTTCGCCCTGATAGTCCTCGGCGCCGGGCTGGCCTTCCTGAGCCGGTGGCGGCTCCTCCACGAGAACGCCAGCGGCTGGACCGCCGCGGCCTTGTTGACCATCGGCCTGTGCCTGATGCCCTACGCGCTCGAGTCGGCCACCGAGATGCCGGTCTCCACCCCGCCGACTTCCTACCCGCAGGTGCTCTGCGGGCTGTTGGTGGCGCTCTTCCTCCGGGCCGCGGTCCGGGGCGTTGAGCCGCGCGGCTGGCGCCATCCGATGCTGATCGGCACCGTGGCGGGAAGTCTCCTCGCATTGCTCCCGTCGGTCACCACGCTCAACGCCCTGGACCGACACCCGGTGGTGGTGACGCTGCTTCTGATCATGGTGACGGCGTTGATCCTGCTCTACCTCATGCAGCTGCGTGGGCTGCCCAGCTGGGCGATCAGGCTGCTCGGGGCCACCCTCGTCTTCGCCATGGTCTGGCATCACGCCGTCCCGTTCCGCGCGATCGACCCGACGGTCTCCAGGCTGCTGATCCTGACCTGCAGCGCGGTGGCGTCGGTGCTGTTGCTCTCCACGGCGATGACCCTGCTCCGGGAGGCGATCATGATCCACGACCGTCGGCTGGTGCAGCTCGCTGACCGCGCAGCGCGTGCAGAGCATGATTCCTCCCACGACGCAGAGCTGTTTCACGAGCTGCGCTCCACCGTCGCCGGGATCGCGTCGGCGTCACGGCTCCTTGACGACGGACGCGACAGGCTCACGGGCGAGAAAACGGTCGGACTCCACCGGCTGCTGGCCTCGGAGGTGAGACGACTCGAGCGGATGCTCCGCGCCCCCGGGAACGACGCCGTCCCGGAGGGCCCGGAACCACTCGACCTCGACGCGCTGCTGGAGCCGCTGGTCATCGGCCTGGAGTCCCAGGGTGCGCAGGTCGAGCACAAGCCCTCTGGGCTCACCGTCCACGGCCGGGCCGAGCGGATCACCGAAGTGGTCCAGGCCCTGCTCTCCAACGCGACCCGCCACGCACCGACCGCCCAGGTTGTCCTCTCCTCCGAGCTCTCCGGGACCCACGTCGTGCTCCGGATCGCCGACAACGGCCCGGGCATCGCCCCCGAGGTCCGAACTGCGCTGTTCCAACGCGAGACGAAGGGACCCGGCTCCGCCGGTCAGGGACTCGGCCTCTACATCGCCCAGCGCAGCATCCGCGACCAGGGTGGTGAACTGTGGTTGGAGGACTCGCACACGGGTGCGGTGTTCAACCTTCGGCTGCCCCAGATGAGCGGCCAATGAGCCGGTCGATAGGGCGGGTCCGGGTCGCCCTGGTCGAGGACCATCATTTGTTCGCCGAGGCGCTTCAGATCGCCCTGGAGGTCGAAGGTTACGACGTACGCCGGGTACAGCTGCACGAGGCACCGCGCTCGGTGACGACGCTCCTGCCGGCGATCATCCGCACGCAGGCCAGCGTGGTGTTGCTCGACCTGGACCTGGGGACCTACGGCAACGGGATGCGGCTGGTCGAGCCGATCGTGCGCTCCGGGGCCGCGGTGGTCGTGGTCACCGGAAGCACCGACCGCACCCGCTGGGGCGAGGCATTGGCCAACGGCGCCCGGACCGTGCTGCCGAAGAGCTCACCACTCAACGACATCCTCGCCACCATCCGCCGGATCCACCAGGGTCTGGCCGTGATGTCGCGGGAGGCGCGGGGCGAGCTGATGCAGGCCTGGCACCGCGAACAACAACGCGTCCAGGACGCCCGCCGCAGACTCGAGACCCTGACCCGCCGGGAGGCGGAGGTGCTGGCCCACTTCATGGATGGCCGGCAGGTCCGCGAGATCGCGCACATCGGCGTGGTCTCCGAGGCCACGGTCCGCACCCAGGTCAAGGCGATCCTGGCCAAGCTCGACGTCTCCTCCCAGCTGGCTGCCGTTGGCGTGGCCCACTTCGCCGAGTGGCAACCACCTCCCCACTGAGTGTTCTCCGGCCTGTTCCCGGGCCTCACCGTGGGGGCGTGGTGGGGACACTGCCAGATCTTTGCCCGATTTTGGGCATGCCCCCTGGCACCTTCTCTTCATAGGTTGGCATCCACTCGAACAATCGAGTTGGGGAATGAAGATCGTGTGTTCGTGGACTCGCCGTGGGGGCGAAGCGACATGAGGGGATGGCGCCGATGCGCGGGTCGAGCAATGGCCGACAGCCGTTGGTGGCCGTGTGCCTCGGCACGGATCCGAACCACTTCGACCGGCTCATCGGCTGGGTCTCGGACCTGGCTCGCGGGCAGTGGGTCGACTGGTTCGTCCAACACGGCCACACCCCTCTGCCCGAGCGACTCAGCGGCAGCCCGATGCTCGATCCGGTGGCCCTGGCAGCGCTGCTCGAGATGGCCGACGTCGTGGTCACCCACGGTGGCCCCGCGATGATCATGGAGGCCCGTGCCGCCGGGCACGTGCCGATCGTCGTCCCTCGCCGCGACGCCTTGGGCGAGCACTCCCATGAGTTGTCCCAGGAGCTCCTCGCCGACCGGCTCTCCCCCACCGGGACGATCCGGGTGGCCGCCTCCCGCGAACAGCTCGAAGCCGTCGTACGCCGTACCCTCGCGTCCCTGCCGGCGTCCCGGTCACTGACCACGCACTGATCGACCCACCACCCGGAAGGAGACCTCGTGAACGCCATCGCCGATCCCCAGATCGTGCTTCCGCTGCCCGGGAGCGGACCTACCGGCCTGGTTGAGGCTCCGGGCCCGGACGCCTCCGACGTCCTGGTCGGCGCACACCCCGATGCACTGGCACGACCCCGCGCCCACCGCGGACTGCTGGCCGTGGCGGACGTTGCATGTGCCGTGGTCGGTGCCGTGTCAGCCGCGGCCTGGGGGGTGTCGGTGGCCCTGCTGGTCGGCGTACCGCTGCTGTGGGTCTGCCTCATCGCGCTCAACCGTGGCTATGAGTCGCGGCTGGTGCCGGTCGGGTCGCAGGACCTGAGCCGGGTCACGCGGACCGGCCTGCAGCTGGCTGTGATCGGGGCGGCGCTGGTGTGGACACTGGACTGGAGCACCGAGCGGGCAGAGCTCGTCACACTCGTCGCGGTCACCACCGGGCTCTCCCTGGGCCACCGGATTCTCGGCACCGCGACTACGCACTGGCTGCGCTCACGTGGGGCCACGGCCGCGCGGCGAGTCGTGATCGCGGGGCACCCCAACCAGGCCGAGCCGGTGATCACCGAGTTGTCGCGGACCAGCGCAACGATCTTCGAGGTGGCCGGGGTCTGTCTGCCGCACAGGAGTCACGACCGCAAGGCCCACAGTGTCGACCACAGGGACGACCACTGGGCAGAACAGGGGGACAACGAGCTCGACGAGCTCCTGGCGCTGGTGCGGAGCGAGGCTGCGGACGCGGTGATCCTGCTTCCGTGCGACCACGTCACACCACAGGTGCTACGACGACTGACCTGGGAGCTGGAGACCGCAGATGCGCAGTTGTTCGTGGCACCGGGGATCCTCGACGTGGCCGAGAGCAGGAGCACCATCGCCTACGCAGGCGGACTGCCGATGGTGCACATCCGACCCGCCGAGCTGCGAGGCGCAAGGCAGATCTTCAAGGCCGGCGTCGAGCGCACACTGGCCCTGCTCGCCGTGGTGGCGCTGGCACCGGTGTTCCTCTCACTGATGGCCGCGATCATGATCGACTCCCGCGGGAACCCGATCTACCGACAGCTCCGGGTCGGCCGCGGGGGACGCGAGTTCACGATGTTCAAGCTACGGACGATGACGACCGATGCCGATCGTCGGGTCGCGGACCTGGGCAAGCAGAACGAAGCCGGCGGGGTGCTGTTCAAGATCCGCGCCGACCCGCGGATCACCCGGCTGGGGC